>JBGSIK010000557.1:0-2029 GCA_041742575.1 Candidatus Krumholzibacteriia bacterium | reverse complement strand
CGACACCGCGCGCGTCCTGATGCCCGGCGCCCTCGACGTGCAGGCGAACAGCTGTCTTCAAACCCGAGAAGCTGAAATCGAAATTGTCTCGGTCGATCATCGCCCTCGGAAACGCGACCGCGCTTTCGTTCCCATCCGCCGACGCACCTTCGATGGCCGGACCGCCGGGGAAACCGAGACCGAGCAGCTTGGCCGTCTTGTCGAACGCTTCCCCCGCCGCATCGTCTCGTGTGTTGCCGACGAGCCGGTACCGACCCACCCCGGTCACGTGGAAGAGGGACGTGTGTCCGCCCGAGACCACCAGCGCCACGCAGGGATAGCGAAGCGCTTCGCCGCCGAGCTCATTGGAGTAGATGTGAGATTCGATGTGATGCGCGCCGACCACCGGGATCCGAAGCACGTACGCCAGCGCTTTGGCGAACCCGACGCCGACCAGCAGCGAGCCCACGAGCCCGGGCCGGTTGCTCACGGCGATCCCGTCCAACTGTCGCTGATCGACGCCGACGCGGCCGAGCAATCCTTCGTAGACGGCGAGCACGGTCCTCACGTGCTCGCGCGACGCGATTTCAGGCACGACTCCGCCGTACCGATCGTGCACCAACTGCGCGGCGGTGTACACACCCAGCACTCCCTTTTCCTCGGAGTAGAGGGCGAGCGAGGTGTCGTCGCATGAGGTTTCGATGCCGAGAACAAGCATTGGGCGGATGCCGGAGGCGGCGGCAAGCTACAGAACGCTCTCGCCGCTCTCGCCGGTGCGTATACGGATGGCGTCTTCCACAGGGAGGATGAAGATCTTGCCGTCACCGATCTGTCCCGTGCGGGCTACCCGAGTGATGGCTTCCACCACGGGATCCACTTGATCGTCGGCAACGAACAACTCGAGCTTGCTCTTGGGCAGGAAGTCCACGTGATATTCGCTGCCGCGGTACAATTCGGTGTGCCCCTTCTGACGGCCGAAACCCTTGACCTCCGACACGGTGAGCCCCTTGATTCCGATCTCGGTGAGCGCGGATTTGACGTCGTCGAGTTTGAAGGGCCGGATGAAAGCTTCGATCTTCTTCATGGCAATTCGCGGGTAGTTTACGGTAGCCGCGAGGTTTACGCAAGTGATATGTTGTGAACTGTGCGCGGAGCCCCGGCCCCTTCGAGAATCATGGACGAAACCGCCCGGAATATCATTCGATCGCTCGCCGGCGACCTGGTGGAAGCACGCTTGCGAGCCTCCGAGGCCAACGCGTCGAAACCGGTCATCCCCGACGACCTCGGGGGACGACTGGCCCGCGCCGGGTTCGAGCCCACGATGGGCATCGCCCAGAGCTTCGTGGAGCTGGCCGACCGCCTGTGCGCCGGCGACGGCACCGAGGACCGATTCACCGACCTCATGCTCTTGTGTCTCGATGCTCCGTCCCCGGGGACCGCGCTCACCAACCTCCACCGCTTCATCGAACACATCGGCGGGAGTTGGGTGTTCCTCGACACCATCTCCCAGGCGCCACCGCTGGCGGAGATGCTCATCACGATCTTCGGCTCGAGCCAGTACATGGCCGAGATTCTCATCCGCAATCCCGGTTACCTCTATTGGCTGATGGACGGGAACACATGGGCGACGCCGGACACCGTGGAGTGGCGCCGGGAATCCCTGCGTCGAGAGACCGACTTGTTCCGATCGCCCGAAGCAAAGTTGAATGCGATCCGGCGGGCACATCGCAAGGCGCTGCTCAAGATCGGAGCGCGTGATCTGCTGGGGGAGGCCAGCATCGAGGAGACGACGCAGCAGTTGAGCAACCTCGCGGAGGCGATCGTCGAAACGGTTTTGGAGGTGGTCGCCGCCGGCTTGCGCGCGACAACGTATCCGGACCCGCCGGAGCCGGCGAGCGCCCCGGAGGGTTTCGCCGTCATCGCGCTCGGGAAGCTCGGCGGTTTCGAGCTCAACTACAGCTCCGACATCGACCTCCTGTACGTCTGCCGAGACGTCGACGAAGATATGAACGCGTTCTACCTCAAGGTGGCGCGCGCGCTCACCACCGCT
>JBGSIK010000556.1:0-3040 GCA_041742575.1 Candidatus Krumholzibacteriia bacterium | reverse complement strand
GCCGAACGACGCGGCACCAGTTACGTTCCCTCGCCGAAGCCACCTGACCCTTCGGGACGTGTCGGCTCGTAAGGAGGCGGTGACTGCGCGCCGGCGTCCGCCACAACCGCGCCAGCGCCCGCTACCACCCCGGCATCGCCGAACGGCGCGGCGCCAATGGAACCGGCCGGTGCGGATTCGAAGAGTCCACGAAGCACGGGCATATCCACATCCAGCTTCAGCCCGCCTGTCCATCTCATGATGAGGTTAACGATCGCCCCCATGATGACGGCGAACATCCCCCCGATTGCCGCGTACAGGAACGCGAAGGCGGGCACCATGATAATGCCCAGGACGCCCCCCAGCAAGCCCAACCTGGGGAACTCCTCCTCCAGGAAGGAGCTGCCGAACCCGGTGAGCAGCAGCATGAAGCCGAGATAGAAAAGCCCGCCGATAATGCCCAGGAACCCGTACGCGCAGAACGAGATCTTGAACAACGACCACAGGTCCACGCGCTTGACCTCGATCGTATTTCGCATTCGCTTCCTCGACTGTAAAAATGGCGGAGAGGGCGGGATTCGAACCCGCGGTGAAGCTTTAGGCCTCACAACCGCTTAGCAGGCGGCTGCCTTCAGCCATCTCGGCCACCTCTCCTTGATTATCTTTGTCTGGCGGAGGGCGAGGGACTCGAACCCCCAAGGGTTATTCACCCGGCGGTTTTCAAGACCGCTGCCTTGCCAATTAGGTCTAGCCCTCCCAACGGAAAAGCGGTCCGAATATAGCACCGGGTTTTCGTCGTCGTCAAGCGAAAGTCCCTTCCCCACAGTCTCCATCCGCTTGATTTTTCGTCGCTTGCGGCGGCTCACTCGATGATGCGAAACGCGGCCACGCGGCTCGCCTCGGCCTTGGAGAGATCATCCCTGACAGTCACATAGAGATCGTAAACCCCCGCGCGGAGGGCCTCGGGCGCAAACGTGATGTGCACGACATCGTACGGGCCGTTCCCTGACATGCGGAAACTGGACGAGATGTCGGGTGGAGTCACCGTCTCAGTCTTTCCCCGCAAGGCATCCCATAGACCTGGTTCTTCGCGCTCGCGCCGGCCGATTCTGTATTCGACGGTGTAATGGGACACGTCCCGTTCGTCGCGCGCCAGATTGTAGACTTCGAAATAGATCGGAATCGACTTATGCACGCGATACTGGCGCGAGGCGTGCGGCACAACCTCCAGCGCACCCCGGTTGAAAGGCGACTCCCGGGTAACAGGCCGCACGGCGCCCGCGAAAAGGATGTCGCTCACCGCGAGCTTGCTCTCCAGATCCACACAGGTCACATCGGTCCGATACGATGTGATCCTCCCCAGTATTTTGTCCTCGATCGTCACGGCGAGCTTATAGAAGCCCGCGGGGAGCATGAAGACGAGCTGTGCCGCGGCAATCCGGCTCGCCCGCGCGGGATCCACGCTCACGGCGAAGTCGAGACGTTGTTCGCGCCGTCCCGCCTCGTCGTGGTCGGCGTCCCAGAACACCGCCGTCGCGAGGTAGCTACGTGTGTGTACACCGAGCGGCTCGGGGGTAAGATCCGCTTCGAACTCAATGTTCACGTCCACGCGGTCGATCGACGTGCCGCCTCGGAAGTTATCAACGCTGAACACGAACGGCTGCCGGTTTTGCTCGAAATCGTACTGGAAAGTCGCCGGCACCTTGTCGAGCATCTCAAAAAACTTGCCGATCTCCTCCATGTGCTCTTCGTACGCATGATCCATGGCGATGCTTGGCGGCGGCAACTCGGCGATATCCTCGACTACATGGCGGAGAGCGGCATCGATTGGATCCTCTATGTTGCGCAGCCGGATCCCCATTAGCCCCCTCACCCTTTCCATGTAATAGCTATACTCGCCCCTCGAGAACGGATCCTCGAATACGACGGTCATGCCGTGCTCTTGGTAGCTCCAGATCTCACCCTCCGGCAGAATCCCCTTTTGATTGACCTCCGCCGCGACGATCTGCCGGAAAGTCGGCGGACCGTAGCGGATGTACACCTCGCCCCTCTGGTCCCAATTCGGCCACTTGGGAATATGGAAAGTCGACTCTGCGTAGGCAACGCGGCGGTAGTGCTCTACGAAGATCTCGTTTTCGGCGGTGGTGTAGATGGGGTCGTTATACTTCCAGTACTCGGATATCCAGCGTTCTCGGCGCACATCGTTGTACTGGCCGAGTAGTTCGTCGAGTTCCAGCGGAGTCAGGACGCAAATCATCCCGGCCACCTCGCGGCGCATCTCGAGAGACATGTACTTGAGGCAGAAATCGACGTATTTCCGGTCCGCGGATTTTTGATTGGCGAGAGGAGCGATGAGAACCGCGAACGAACCTGCGATGAGTCCGCTCAGGAACATCAGCCGGCGCACATCTCACCCCCCCTTGGGCTCGCGGCTGGGCTTCCACCGTCGGCGCGTGAAGCGGGGCGCGGTCGCACACGAAAAATATGGAACGCCACGATTTGTGGCAAGAGGCCGTCCCGGCTATATCAGCCGGTTTTCGTCGTCGTCAAGCGAAAGTCCCCTCTCCGCGGCTTCCATCCGCTTGAGTTTCCGTCGCTTGCGAAGGTAGTACCGGAGCGCGACCAGCAGAAACGCGGCCGCAATGAGGCTAAAGAGCGGGCCGGTCTGGAACAGGAGCAACCGTGAGTGGTAACGCTCCTCGAGGTCCCGCTGGAAACGATCGTAGTAGACCGCCAGATTCTCGCCGAAGAAGGCCTCGAAGGCGGCGGCGAAGTCACCGCTCTCCGCGACGGCATCGAGGAAGCGCGGAAGATCGGCGTTCCGCTCCCCGAAGAGACGTGTGAACGCCGTGTAAGAGATTCGATAGGCCGCGCGCGCTTGCTCCTCGCCCTCGGGATAGCCGCCCTGCAAGTTCCACAGCTTGGGCGCTTCGCGACTCCAGACGGCGTTCATGAGCTGCCAGCTATCGACGAGCGACCATTCGTCGGCCTGCCACTGCGCAAGCCCTTCGAGAAACCAGATGGGGACCGCGACCCGTCCGATCCGTTGCGCAACGAGCAG
>JBGSIK010000555.1:0-3222 GCA_041742575.1 Candidatus Krumholzibacteriia bacterium | reverse complement strand
GGCGGTCGGAGCGCAGCGCGGCGAGGCGTGGCTCGCGCGACACGACGCCGAGGCGAAGGAACGAAACCGGCAACTCGGCCGGCAACTGATGAAAGCAACGCTCAGTTACCTGCTGGAGGAGACCGATCGCGACGCCTCGGTGAAGGAGGCCGGCGAAATCGGCAGGCGTTACGGCGAGAACGCGCGCAGGCTTCAAATGCGGCTCACCGATGCGCTACGGGTCTCGATTTTCTTCAGGGACACGCTGGTGACGACGGCGGTGCGGCTCCCGGAGAACGTGCGCATACCTCCCGATACCCAGCTCGAGCTCGTCAGTCGGATCAACGAAGTGCTGAACGCGGTTATGCTGGGAGTGGCCGAGGCGTACGAAAAGCCAGCCGCCCGTTGAGGGCGGCTGGCTCGAAGAGAATCGGCTAGAGCGCCGGCTCCGTGACCGCGCCCGTTTGAGCGTCCGGCTTCGTCCCGCGAAGCGCCGGGTCGGCCGCGTGCTCCGGCCGGAAATCCAGAAATACGTGCTGCGAACCCTCCGGCACGAGCCGGCCGATGGCCGCGATGTCGTCCTCATCGAGAAGCGCTTCCACCCGAGTGGTCCTGAACTCGTGGGGAATTCCGCTTTCCACGATCAATCCCATGCTCCGCTTGAGTTTGTCGATGGGGGCCACGATCCCAGTCAATCGGTCGTACTTCATCCAAGGCGCCTTGAGGTCCATGGCGATATAATCGAGGAGACGCTCGGTGACGAGCCTCTGCAGCGATTCCGGGTTGCTGCCGTTGGTGTCGAGTTTCACCGCGAAGCCCATCGCCTTCAGGGTGCGGAGGAAGTCGGCGAGTTCCGCCTGCAACGTGGGTTCTCCTCCGCAAACCACAATGCCGTCCAGGCGCCCTTTGCGGTCCTCGAGGAAATCCACCACGTCTCGCACGGGGAACAGCGTGCTCGGATCGGCCGTCATCGGCACCAGACGGCTGTTGTGACAGTATGGGCAACGGAAATTGCACCCCTGCGCGAACACCACCGCCGCAACACAACCGGGGAAGTCGCTCAGGGAAAACGCCTGCAGTCCCCCGATGTTCACGGACGCTCTCCGATGTGATACCGGCTGCGAACCGCAAACTCGGCCCGCTTACCGTCGTTCCACTGGTTCACAGGGCGCAGGTAACCGACCACGCGCGAGTACACCTCCGTCTCCGCGCCGCACTGGGGGCAGTTCCGGTTCTCACCGCGCAAGTAACCGTGAGTGCCGCACACGCTGAACGTCGGAGAGAGCGTGAAGTAGGGTAGCCGGTAGGCCTGGCACACTTTGCGAACGAACGACTTCACCGCGCCGGCATCGGGCACGGCTTCACCGAGAAACACGTGCAGCACGGTGCCCCCCGTGTACCGGGTCTGAAGGCCGTCCTGCAGATCGAGCACGCGGAAAACGTCATCGGTGTAGTCGACCGGAAGCTGGCTGGAGTTGGTGTAGAACGGCGTCTTGCCCGGGACATTGGCATGGACGAGGTCCGGGTGGCGATCGGCGTCGATGCGCGCCAGGCGGAAGCCGGCCCCCTCGGCCGGCGTGGCCTCGAGGTTGTACAGGTTGCCGGTCTCCTGCTGGAAGCGGCGGAGCTGTTCGCGCATGTGGTCCAGGACCCTCCCGGCAAAGGCCACGCCCTCTTCGGTGCCGACGTCGCGGCCGAAAAGATTGAGGCAAGCTTCGTTGAGCCCGACCAATCCGATGGTGGAGAAGTGGTTGTGCCAGTACCGTCCGAAGCGTTCCTTGACGCCGCGCAGATAGTACTTGGTGTAGGGGTAGAGATCGTTTTCAGTGAAACGTTCCAGCACTTTTCGCTTGGTCTCCAGGCTCGTCCGCCCGATCTCCATCAGTCTATCCAGCCGATCGAAGAACTCGCTTTCGCCGTCGCAAAGATACCCCAGCCGGGGCATGTTGATCGTGACCACGCCGATCGACCCCGTCAGCGGATTCGCTCCGAACAGACCGCCGCCCCTCCGGTCGAGGTGCCTCAGATCGAGACGCAACCGGCAGCACATCGAACGGGCGTCCTCCGGCGACAGGTCGGAATTGACGAAATTGGCGAAATAGGGAATGCCATACTTCGCGGTGACGTCCCACAAGCGATCCAGATCGTGGCTCTCCCAGTCGAAATCCGGCGTGATGTTGTACGTCGGGATGGGGAAGGTGAACACTCGCTCCTTCGCGTCCCCCTCGGCGAGCACCTCCAGGAACGCGCGGTTGAGCATGTTCATTTCCTGCTGGAATTGGCCGTAAGTCTCGTCGCGGAGTTCTCCGCCCACGGCCACCCGCTCGCCGGCCAGCGTGGCCGGGCAGTGCAGATCGATGGTGAGGTTGGTGAACGGTGTCTGGAATCCCACGCGCGTGGGCACGTTCACGTTGAAGACGAACTCCTGCAGGCTCTGCTTGACCTCCGGGTAAGAAAGGCCGTCGTACCGGATAAAGGGTGCCAAGAGGGTGTCGAAATTCGAGAATGCCTGCGCTCCCGCGGCCTCGCCTTGCAGCGTGTAGAAGAAGTTGACGATTTGTCCCAGAGCGGTGCGGAAATGCCGTGCCGGCTTGCTTTCGGCCTTGCCGGGCGCGCCGCGGAATCCGTAGCGCAAGAGGTCCTGCAGATCCCACCCCACGCAGTACACCGACAGCAAACCCAGGTCGTGGATGTGGAGGTCGCCGGAAGCATGGGCGTCCCTCACTTCCGGCGTGTAGATGTTGTTGAGCCAGTAAGTCCGGCTCTCCTCGCTCGCGATGTAGTTGTTGAGCCCCTGGTGCGAGTAGGCCATGTTGCTGTTTTCCCGCACCTTCCAGTCGAGGCGATCGAGGTAGCTGTCGATGAGATCGAGATCGGCCTTAGCGACCATTTCTCGTATGCGCGCGTGCTGGTCGCGGTAGAGAATGTACGCCTTGGCCGTGCGCTTGAACGGGGAAGTGAGCAGCACGTCTTCGACCAGGTCCTGGAACTGCTCGACGGTGGGAACCTCGTCGAGGAGCACCGACTGGGCCAGGCCGAGGACCCGCAAGCACAGCCTCCGGGCGACCTCCTCGCCGAACTCGCCTGTGGCGCGCCCGGCCTTGAGGATGGCGGGCTTGCGCTGCGCGAGGGGGAGCTTGTCGACCTTGGTGGCCACCAGGATGATGGAGAGCGGTGGGCGATCGGCGAGGGCCTCGGAGCGGAGGAAGTCGATGAGCTGGAGTTCTTCCTCCTCGGGGCCGC
>JBGSIK010000554.1:0-2563 GCA_041742575.1 Candidatus Krumholzibacteriia bacterium | reverse complement strand
GCGCGCACGCGAAGGGCCACACGCCGCCGTTGTGGTATTCGCCCGGCCGGTTGTAGATCTCGTACCGGTCCCTCCAGTCGGGATGGTGACGTTCGATGTAGGGAAAAAAGTTCGGCGGCAGATCGAATGCCAGCAGACGCTTCCGCCGCAGACGCTTCGTCTCGGATTCCACCCACGAGATGATCCGCTTCGCGCGCGGGCGTGTGGGAAGTCCAACCAAGATGGCCAGGCAGTTGCCGACCAGGTCGAACCGTTCGTTGCTGTGCACCTTGAGCGCCCACAGGGCATAGTACGGCTTGCTGCGAAGCCCCAGCCCCTCGTGAACATGCGCGTGCTTGCGGCCCGCCGTGACCGTGAACCGGTTCATCAACTCGCGCAGCACCTCGGCCCGCCGGTGGAATCCGTACAGCTTGAGGCACGCGTACACGATCGTATTGACAAACAGCCCGTACCCTTCCACCCACTGTTCATCCCGCCAATCACTGGTGGGTTGTTGGCCGACCATCACGCGGTCGTCGGGGCTCTGGTACTCGATCCAGGTGATCGCCTTGCGCGCGGCGTCTTCGAGGAAATCCCGCTCTCCTGAGAACCGGCGATAGAGGGCGAGACCCAATAGGAACAACGGCGTGGTGTCGCTGTTCCCGCGATCCTGGGGATCGTCCGCCAGCCCGGGCATGAGTCCGAGCGGCGACTGCGTCCGGGCCAGGGTCGAGAGCGTCCGCCGCAGGCAATCGATGAGCTCTTCGTTGCCGCTCACGAGATACCCCAGCGACGAGAGCATGAGGTCGCGTGTGTACGGCTCAGGGTAACCCCACGCCGCCGCCCGCGACAGCCCGCTCGCCGAGTGCCTCACGTTGTGCAGGAGCACTTCGAGGGCGGCCGCCTTTGCCGCCTCGATCGATACCTCCGGCTTCGCCGCCATGTCAGGAAATCCCCAGGCGTTCAGAGATGATCTCGACGAACTTCTTCGCCACCACGCGGTAGTCGTACTGTTTCACGACACGTTCGCGGCCCGCCTCGCCCATTTTCTGCCTGAGCTCAGGATCCTTCATGAGGCGCAGCAGATAGTCGGCGATGTCATGGACGCTGGCCCGGTAGTCCACCGTCCGCGGCGACTTGAACACGACCCGCCGGCCTTCCTCATAGCCTTGATCCTGTCCCACCACCGCCTCCTTGAGGCGAATCTCCATGGCCACGTTGGCGAGGAAAGCGGTCTTCTCGTGGACGAGAGTATCGAGCATGGCCATCGCCTTGATGCCGATCACCGGCCGCCCGCACGCGCCCGCTTCCACTTGCGGCATTCCGAATCCCTCCAGCCGCGAGGGCCCCGCGTAGATGTCGCAGGAAGCGATGAGGTACGGCATGAAATTGCGCGAGACCACACCGGTGGTGTAGGTCACGTTCTTATCGATCCCCAGGTGGTTGGCGAGCTGAAGGTCGGCCAAATTCTGTTGCTCGGTGCGTGGTTGCGGCCATACCTTGCACACGTATTTCCAGTCGGGAGCGTCTTTGTCGATCAGCGCCAGCGCCTGCATGACCTCCTGGGCCCCCTTGGACGCGGCATCGCCGCCGACGGTGAGGATCATGATCTGATCCGGAGCGATGCCGAGGGACTCACGGACCGAGGCGACCTTGGGGTCGTTCTTGTCGCGGGGGATAAACGCGCCGGTGTCGCAGCCGACGGGCAGCACGGCGATGTTGTCGCCAGTGAGGCCGTCGCGTACGTACATATCCTTCACCCACCGTGATGTGGTGAGGATGAGCGGCAGTTTGTCGAGGATCTCGACATAATTGGCCACGTACCCGTCCGCCACCAGCCACGGCACCGGTTGCACGCCGTAACGCATCGGGTGCAGGATGATGTGCGGCGCGTGTCCCCAGTACCCGATGCCGGCGACGATGTCGGGCTCGAACCACCGGTAATACCACTCTTTTTCCTGAGCGGATTCGAAGTGCGCGGCATGCGCCTCCACACCGATTTCCTTCAAGCCACGGAACAAAAGGTCACCCTGGGTGGCGAGACCCGCCGGCGGCGGCGGGTAATCGTACAGGACCAGAACTTTCACGACACTCCTCCTGCGCTCTTCGCGCCTTCACGTTTGAACCAGATGTTGTAATCCTCCGGCTTTTGGAATCGCCAGAAAGCTTCCGCGCGCGGCGTCGTTTGCGTCTCCCACGAGTCGGGCGAGAAACCGTAGACATCCGTGATGATGGCGCGCTTTCTGCGCCACACGCTCTCCTCGAGAGCGGTGACGACATGCGCGCGTTCAATCGCCTTCGGGTAGTACGCCGCTTCACCGTCCTCGTACGCGAACAACCGCACTTCACGGGCCTCGATGAGGCCGCGCGCCCAAAGGGACAAGACGGCGCGGCTCACCTCTTCGTGTCGCCGGTGGCGAGTGTACTCGCCGAAGGGGCTGTGGGTGAAGAGCACGTCCCACTTCACTTGTGGCAGCAAAGACCGCAGCGTCGTCTCCACCTCGTGCTCATCGAGGGGCAACTGGTCGGGGCCGTCGTCCGCGTCGCCCATGGCGCCGGTCGCACCGAGACTCTCGAGCGCGCG
>JBGSIK010000553.1:0-1719 GCA_041742575.1 Candidatus Krumholzibacteriia bacterium | reverse complement strand
CGACGCTTGCGCCGACGGCAAACAAAAACAGGATCGCGGCGAATCTCGAGCTGCTCACCGTGCGGCCCATGCTGCCGAACAGCAGCAGCCCCAGCACGAAAAACTCGACGAAATGAGCGATCTTGTCCTTGAGCTCGAAATCCGGACCCGGTGATTGAAGGTCCGGACGCGTGGAGACGAAGAATATCATCGCCACGTAGAGAATCAGAAGGAGCACTTTGACACGGGTCACGGTGACGCTACCTCGTAAGCGGCGAAAAAATCGCGAAGGTTCATGTGGTCCGCGGTTGCGCGCGCAGCGCGCGCCTCACTGCGCCGGAACGCTGCGCATGGTCGTCGATACCCGCGTCGGAGCGCCGATCGATCTCGGTTGGAATGTCGTCATCTGTCCCCGAAGCGTTTGAAAACGTTCTTCACCGCTTCGGCGTCGACCGCTCTGCGCAGATCCCCGCGAAACTCGTCGTGGTTCAACAGGCGCGAGATCCTGGCCAGGACTTTGATGTGGTCCCTACGGCTTTCTTTGGGGCCCAGTATGATGAAGAACAGATCCACTCCCCGCTTGTCGAGCGCGTCGAAGTCAACCGGGACTGTGGTGCGGTAGAATCCCGCCACCAGCCGATCCACCCCATCGGTGTACGCGTGCGGGATGGCAACGCCGTTGCCGACTCCCGTGCTCATCACCTTCTCGCGCTCCACCACGTCCCTCAGCACCCGCTCCCTGTCGGCGATCAATCCCCTGCCGTCGAGATCGTTTATGATCGATTCCAGCAGGCGTTCCTTGGGCGCCGGCGGAAGGTCGAGTGCGACGTTCCCAGCCCCGAACAACTCGGGCAGCTTCATGTTGACTCTCCGCCGTTACCTGTTTTCTCCAACCGACTTACACTTCCGGGTCAACCGCGTCCGAGGTTTGAAAATAGTGACTGCGTCGATCAGGTGTCAAGCCATTTACGGCCGAGAAGCACCCTCGCGGTTCTCGCCCGTCATGCGACCTAAAAGTGCCGCTGCCCGCGTGATTTCTTCTCCGGTGATCGGCCGAACGCTCCTCATACCGCCTCGTGCGAGCAACGCTGCGGCGACTTGTTCCTCCGGGTTGTCGCCGGGATTTGCCAGTCGAAGCGCGAATCCCTCGAGCACGCGCCCGAAATAGACCGCGTCCGACCTTCGGCAAGCGAATACCAGCTCGGGGACGGCCGGGCTGCTGCGAATCACTGCCACCTCGTCCTCCGCGATCGAACCGCTCGCCGTCAAGTCGTCTATGTCGCTCCTGCGGCAAGCGCCGAGTGTGTAGCCTTCGAACAACACGGAAAAAACCACGCGCGCGGCTCCTCCCGCCTTCGGAAAATGGAGCGAACGAAATCCCTCGGCCGCGCGGAATCCCTCCGCCTCCAGGAGCTCGAGCTGGACCCAGCACCCGTTCAGCGACCGCGGCCCCGAGAAAACACATTGCTCCGTTCCGATCCCGGAGAAATCGGACAGCGGCGCGTTCGCAGGGCGGGCAATCAGGACGGCCCGATCCCTTCCGTGCGCCGACCGGTCGACGACGTACAACGCCACCAGCCCTTTCTCCTCCCGTTCGGCGAGGTACTCCTCCACGGTCATGAGAAAGAGCCCGCACCCCGTGCCCGCGTCCCCCGTCGGTCCGGATTCGCGCACATTCACAGGCCGGTTCGACTCCCGGGCCAGGAGCAGGCGCAACGAGTCGTGGAAACCGCGCGTAGC
>JBGSIK010000552.1:0-5518 GCA_041742575.1 Candidatus Krumholzibacteriia bacterium | reverse complement strand
CTTTTGCAGCACCTGGGTGGCATGCGGATGTTCGAGCAGCGCCGGCACGTGTTTCGCGGCTGCCGCCAGTCGATCCGGACCGAGGTACGACTCGATCGCTTCGCGCAGCTCCCTCGCGGATTGGTAGCGGCGGTCGCGGTTCTTGTCGAGCGCCTTGTCGACGATTGCCGCCACCTCGTCGGGCACGTCGGGGTTTTGCCGCTGCGCCGCCGGTATTTCCTTGTTGATGATGTTCTGAATGACGCCCATGTAGTTCTCGCTGGCGAAGGGCTGCTTGCCGGTGAGCAGTTCGTACAGCACGGTGCCGAGCGAGAACAGGTCGCTTCGGTGATCGACGCTTTCGCCGAAGGCCTGCTCCGGCGACATGTAGAGAGGCGTGCCCAGGATCGAGTTGGCGGCGGTTTGCGATGTCGCGGCTTGGGTCAGCTTGGCGAGCCCGAAGTCGGTGATCTTCGCGATACCCGTTCGCGTCAACATGATGTTGCCCGGCTTTATGTCCCGGTGCACGATCCCCTTGGCGTGGGCGTGCTCGAGACCAAGGCAGATCTGGCGCACGACGGAGAGAGCGAGGTCGCACTTGATCGGCCGCCACCGTTGCATGATGTCGCTGAGGCTTTCGCCCTCCACGAACTCCAACACCATCTGATAGCAGCCGTCTTCAATGCCGAAGTCGATGACACGGACGATGTTTTCGTGGTCCAGTGAAGCTGCGGCCTTCGCTTCCAGGACGAAGCGGGCCGTGAAATTCTCGTCGTGCGTGAGGTGCTGGTGGAGGCGCTTCACGGCCACGACGCGGTCCAGCGACGTTTGCACCGCCTTGAACAACACGGCGGTCCCTCCGGAAGCCACCGTCTGTATGATCCTGAATTTCTTGGAGTCGTCCACAAGTTGCCTACCTTGCCAGCAACAACCGCTCCGCCAGGTATGAGGGAAGGCCCTCGGAGAGTATCTTCTCCTGGGACACGGCGATGTCGTAGGGAATCCTCATGAACTCGATCGACCCCGCTTCTTCGTCCAGCACGACTGCGCATGCGTCGGGGTTGTTGTCCCTGGGCTGTCCCAGGCTTCCGATATTGATGAAATAGCGGTGGTCGTCGTCCACGAACACCTTGTCTTCGCGGACTACCTCCATCTTGCCCGTTGTGCGGCCCATACGGACCAGGACCGGGAGGTGGGTGTGTCCGACGAAACAGAACTTCTGCCCGATGCGGTTGAACACCTCCGCAACGTCCTCGAGTGTCCGGATATAGCTGAACTTCATGGGATCGATGGGCGAGGCGTGCGTGAAACAATAGTCGCCGTCGATGTATTGCAGCGGCAAAGTGGAGAGCAGTTCCTTGTCCGCGTCGCTGAGCGTGTTGCGCGTCCACTCCACGGACTGGCGCGCGATGGGATTGAAGTCGTCGTACCCGATGACTCCGGCGACGGCCAGGTCGTGGTTACCGGCGAGAATGAGATTGGCCCGATCGCCGATCGTATCCAGGCAGGCGGAAGGATCGGCGCCGTAGCCGACGATGTCGCCCAGGCACATGAGTTGGTACGGATCGAGCTTCTCCGCGGCTTCGAGCGTGGCCTGCAAGGCCTCGAGGTTCCCGTGGACGTCGGAAATCAGAAGGTAACGCATTGTCACTCCTGGAAGATGAACTCTTCGTTCGCGATCTTGATTTCGTCGTTGTTCCTCAGCTCGATCTCCCTCACCGGCCTGCCGCTCACGGAAACTCGCCGCAGGCCGTGCACGTGCCGGAGGATGACGCGGTCGTGGTCCCGGACAATCTCGGCATGTCTCTTGGCGATGAATATCCCTTCCACCACCACATCCGAAGATACGTCGCTCCCGATCGTGAGGCGGTCCTTCCTCAGCTCGATGATCCTGTCGCCGTACTCCGTCTTCATGATCAGCTTGGGCGCCTTTGCAAGCTTCGGGTGGAGGGACGGGTTCTCTTGGGGTACATGCACCGCGTTGGAGGCGGCGTTGATGATCATGGTCTGGTCGAATCCCTGGATGGTTTCACCCACGGGCACCGCCTGTCCGCCTTGACGGCGGAAAACGATCTTGTGCTTGCCGATACAAACCACGTCCCCATCCTCGAGCTTGGCGCGTCCGATCCTCTGATTGTTGAGCAGGGTGCCGTTGAGACTGTCGCAGTCGCGAATGTAGTAGTTGCCTTTCTCTTCCTCGAGCACGGCGTGAAGCCGGGAGACGGCGAGGTTGTCGATGACGATGTCGTTGTCGGGCGTCCTGCCGATCCTGAACTGGGGCCGGTCGAACACCCAGTGGTCGATTTCTTTTTCCTTGAACTGCAAGCTGACAAGAGGCGGCTTCGCGAGGTAAAGCTCCTCGAAGTTGCCGTCGAAGTCGTGATCGATCGTCTTGGCGTCCTGGGCGTACGTCACCAACAAGTCCTCATAGAGGCTGATGGTGAGCGGCCGCTCGGCCGCGATGGTGTAGATCTTTACCAGGAACTCCTCGCGAAACGTTCCCTCGCGCGGCGTGGGCAGCGACTTCTCGTGGAACAGCGCTTCCACGGCGCCCTTCTCGTAGCGGAGCAAGGCCGTGAAGTTCTCCTTGACGGCGCTCACTACGCAGCTCTTGCCCTCCTCCTCGATCTTGTCCAGAAGCTCGTCGAGGTCCACCAGCGTCGTCATGACGCGCTGCGCCGGCTTCTTCTGAAAGAGGATCAGGATCGAATGCAGCATCTTGCTGCTCAATTCGTAGCAGGTCATCTGGGGGAAGTTCATCGCGCCCGCGGCGAGAAGGAAGTCACGGATGGAGGTATCCTTGAGCTGGTCCTCCGAGATCCATCCGGCGGCGTAAATCTGGCTCTCGCGGAAGAAGAGGAAGCGCTGCTCGGAACCGTCGTAGAGCTCGAGACAGCACGGTCTGGTCCGGCTCAGCGAAACACAACGCGACGCGTGTTCGTCGAGATGGGCTTTGGTGAAATCGTCGCGGTGGTCGACGATCGAGATGTACGGGAGTACGATTCTCACGGTGCCGGCTTTCCTTTTTTCCGAATCGGATAATCGAGACGCGCGACGCGGTACCGGTTCCGCGGGGGGCAATTTCTATGCCAGGGATGGGGAGGGCGGGATGGGCGGTGATCCCGTATCTGTCGTCAAATCAGCCCGGTACGGGCGGATACATTTTGCCGGGCCGCGATGGCGGGCCTGGGCCGTGCAAATATAGAATCAGGTCGCAAGGTGGCGGCCTGGCGCTCGTGCGTTCCCGGCGCTTCGTTTTGTGGCGTCGGAATGCGGATAATGCCGCTTGGCTTCTTGACGCGGCGCGTTGGCCTGTGATATAATCTTCGGGATTCCGGCGGCGAGTCTCACCATCGGGGGAATCTGCGAAGTTGTGTCAGAGCTGTAGATTTGGGCACCCGTGAGAGGTGTGGAGAGCGGGTGTTTTTTTGTTTGAAAGGGGGAACACGGTTTGCGTTCCACTGGCAAAGTCAAATGGTTCAACGAGAGCAAGGGCTACGGGTTCATCCTCCAGGATGGAGGGGGGAAGGACGTTTTCGTTCACTACTCGGAAATCAAGGATGAGGGCTATCGTACGCTGACCGAGGGAGAGACCGTCGAATTCGAGTTGTCCGAAGGTTCGAAGGGTCCCCAGGCGAAAGCCGTAGTCCGGAACGGGCGCAAACAGGCATCAGCCCCGGCCGAGTAAGCGACTTATTCCTTGTCCAACCGTTTGAGGTTGCGACGGGCCTTTTCGTTTTCAGGATCGATCTCGAGCGCCTTGTCCCAGGCCGTCCTGGCCTGTTCGCGGTCACCGCGTTTGAAATAAGCGTTTCCGAGGTTGATGTAAGCCGACGCGCTGTCCGTGCTCCGGTTCAGCGCCTGTGTGTACATCTCGATCGCCTGGTCGTAGTCACCGCGTTTGTAATGGATGTACCCGAGGTTGTTGTACGCTGCGGGCAGATCCGGATTGAGCTTGATCGCGGTGCTGAACGCCTCTTTGGCGTCGTCTTCCTGCTGAAGCTCCGTGTAGACCAACCCCAGATTGTTCCAGCATTCGGCGAAATCGGGATCGAGCGAGACGGCCTCGACGAACTGTTCCCGCGCCAGCTCGAATTCGCTGTTGTGATAGCTCGACACTCCGAGGTTGTTGTATTTCCTGGCTTCCTTTTTCTTGACGGAGATCGACTCGTCTTCGGGATGCTCCCTTCCCTTCTCCATGACGGCGAGCAACTCCGTCCCCCGCTTCTCGATGCGGTCCAATTGCTCGCGCCAGGGGTTTGCCCGTTCGGCGAGCTCGCTCGCGCGCGACTTGTTCTCTCGCTGCCACTCGCCCAGGCGCGTCTCCACGTTTTCGTGGGCGCGGAGCACGTCTCCGATGCTGTTCTTTATCGACTCGATCTCCCCGGACAGGTCTTTCTGACGCCCTTTATCGAGGAGCGCGGTAAGCGTCTCTTCGATCTTCTTCGCCAGGTCGTCCGGTCGTGGGATCGCGGCCTCGAGCTCGGAGATCTTCCCGGCCAGCGCGTCGTGTTTCTCGCGCAAGGTCTTGAGGGTCTCGTCTATGTTCATCACCAGGTCGGACACCGTGGTGGCGAAGCTCTCGATACCCTCCTCCCGGGAATCGATCGATTTGTGCAGCCCCTCCATTTCACTGCTCAGGTCGTTGATCTTGCTCAGGTCCACCTCGGGCTTCCAACCGTCGAGGAGTCCGCTGATTTCTTTCCTGAATTCCCTCAAGGAACTCTCCTGCTTTTTCTCAGCATCGCCCAAGCCCGAAATCAGCTCGGCCACACTCTTGGTCTGGAATTTCCAGAACTTGTCCAGTTCCTTGGCGATCTTGGCGGCCGTCTTCTCGGAACCCGACGAACTGTGCTTCCTCAATTGCTCTTCCACCTCGTCCATCTTCCCGACCTGCTTCTCGATCGCGTCGATCTTCTCGGAGCGTCGTTCTACGGCTTCGATCTTCCGTGTCTGCTCCTGCGCGAGCTCGAAGATGGTGTCGATCTTACACGCGCCCAACTGCTTCATGTAAAAGCGGCACGTCTCCTTGAGGCAGAACAGATGAGACGGTGCGGACACCCCCGACTGCTTGGCCGTGGCCGGTTTGGTCTGGACGCCCACGGATGTGCCGCCGTCGTAACCGAGTATGACCACGCCCTCCGCCGGGGTCGCGTTGTTCGTCGGCGGGATCTTGTCGCGCTCGGGCGACTCGATCTGGAGAATGTCGGCCCGGTCCTCACCGATCATGTGCGAGATGAATGGACAGATTTTCATCGCAACGCTCCTTCGTATCAGTCGTCTTGCAGTGACGTGGTTTTTTCCAGAACGGGCGGCTGTGCCTCCCGGTTCCGGCGATGGTCATTACGGTTGAGTTTATCCGCGTCGCCGGCACGCGCAGGCCGGGGCTGATCTGGGGGCTCCGGCGATTCCGGGGGCGCCCCCGTGGAAAGTCCCTTCCGCTCCTGACAGGCGTCGAAATCGTCTGTGGACGACCCGGTGGCTCCCGATCGGTCCGAACGATCTTCGGCGGCCGGGTCGGTCTCCGCCGGTGGTCGCT
>JBGSIK010000551.1:0-5007 GCA_041742575.1 Candidatus Krumholzibacteriia bacterium | reverse complement strand
ACCGCCCTTCCGGTGGTGGTGTTCTCGATCCTGATCGCCACGGGGGCGAGGTCGCTGGGGAGCGTCTTCAAAAGAACGGCACAAGTCGAACGCTGGGCGAGGTTGGTGACGGGTGTTGTGTTCGTCGCTGTGGGAATATACCTGTCGCTCACGCATATCTTCGGGGTCGGACAATAAGGAGCAGTGAAATGGAGAAGGGACTCCCGCCGGCGGGAACGGTCACGCGCCGCAGACTTCCGGTGTTGGACCGCTTCCTCACGTTGTGGATCTTCCTCGCGATGGCGATCGGCGTGGGCGCGGGCTATCTCTACCCGAGCATCGCCGGTTTCTGGAGCCGTTTCCAGGCGGGAACCACCAACATCCCCATTGCGATCGGCCTGATTCTCATGATGTACCCGCCGCTGGCCAAGGTGCGTTACGAGGAATTTCACAAAGTCTTCAAGAACTACCGCCTGCTGGGGTTGAGCCTCGTCCAGAACTGGGTGGTGGGGCCGATCGTCATGTTCTTGCTCGCGGTCCTGTTCCTTCACTCGCATCCTGAATACATGGTGGGCGTGATACTGGTCGGGCTCGCGCGCTGCATCGCCATGGTGCTGGTGTGGAACGACCTCGCCGAGGGGGACTCCGAGTACGCGGCGGGGCTGGTGGCGCTGAACGCCGTCTTTCAGGTGTTCTTCTATTCCATATACGCGTGGGTATTCATCACGAAGCTCCCCACACTCTTCGGCCTCTCCGGTGCCATCGTCGATATCACCATCGGTGAAATCGCAAAAAGCGTTTTGGTCTACCTGGGGATTCCGTTCCTCGCGGGTATCATCACGCGCTTCTCATTGATTCGGCTGAAGGACAAGCGGTGGTACCACGAGGTGTTCATCCCCAAGATAAGCCCGATCACGCTGGTGGCGCTTCTGTTCACGATCCTGGTCATGTTCTCCCTCAAAGGCGAGTACATCGTCAAGATCCCGCTCGACGTCGTGCGCGTGGCGATCCCTCTGCTCGTCTATTTCGTCTTGATGTTCGTCGTCACTTTTATTGCCGCGAAGCGTTTCGGCGCGGACTATCCGAAGTCGGCGACGCTGGGATTCACCGCGGCGTCGAACGACTTCGAGCTGGCGATCGCGGTGGCGGTGGCCGTTTTCGGCATCGGCTCCGGGGTGGCGTTCGCCACCGTGATCGGCCCCCTGGTGGAGGTGCCGGTCCTGATCGGCCTCGTGAATCTCTCGCTGTATTTGAAAAGGAGAGCGTTCGGGCAGGCGAGAATGATTGGATGAGAAGTCGGCCAGGTTTCTGGTAAAATCTCCCCTGATTGCAAAAGGGGGAAGGAAATGATCGCGCGCATGTGGCACGGGCGGGTCCCTACGGCAAATGCGGCCGATTACCATCGGTATCTCCTGAAGACGGGGCTCGCCGACTATCGCTCGACGCCGGGCAACCTCGGCGTTTATCTTCTCGAGAGAAGTGACGGGGACGTCACCCACTTCGTGACGTTGACCTTCTGGGACTCTATCGAGTCCATCAAGCGCTTCGCCGGTGAGGATTACGAGTCCGCCCGCTATTACCCGGAGGACGACGAGTATCTCCTGGAGCGGGAGCCCCGCGTGACGCACTACGAATCGCTGGAGACGTCGTGAGTGCCGGTCGTTGCGGATCGCAGGGTCGCGGGGACGGGGAGCGTTCGCGATGAAGACAAGACAACTATTCAAGCTGTTGCACGGGGCCGCGACGTTCGTTCCGGGTGTGGAGAGGATGCGGGCCGCGCGGACGGGCGGGACGGATTCCCCGCGGTACTGTTACTCCGTTTGGTTGCGCCATCTGGTGAGGGCGTTCGAGAACGGTGCGGGTAAGCATCCGAAGGTCGTGGCCGAATTGGGGCCGGGGGACTCGCTCGGGATCGGGCTGGCGGCGCTGCTATCGGGAGTCGAGAAGTATTACGCTTTCGACGTGGTCGAACATTCGAATCCGGCGAGAAACCTCGCGGTGTTCCATGAACTGGTTTCTCTCTTCGAACAGAGAACCGACATCCCGGGAGAGGATGAGTTGCCGGGAGTCCATCCTCGCCTGGCGAGTTACGAATTCCCCAGATATATCCTCGATGATGAGCGCTTGAGCCGCGCGCTGGCGGCGGATCGAATCGACCGTATCACCGACTCCATCAGACACCCCCGCGGCGACACATCGATGATCACTTATAGGGCACCGTGGGACGATCCGGGCGTGATTGCGGGAGAATCCGTGGACATGATTTACTCGCAGGCGGTCATGGAACACGTCGATGACTTGAAAACAACCTACCGCGCGATGCGTGCGTGGCTCGCGCCCAGCGGGCTTCTGTCGCACCAGATCGATTTCGGATGCCATGAAACCGCGGACCAATGGAACGGCCACTGGACATACTCCGAACTGATGTGGAAACTGATGCGGGGGAAGCGGTCCTACCTGCTCAATCGTGAGCCCCATTCGACGCACATTCGATTGTTGGCGGAAGAAGGTTTTGGCGTGGTGTGCGACGACGCGGTTCGATCGCAGTCTTTCATTTCGAGAAAACAATTGGCCGGGAGATTCGCGGGGCTTTCGGACGACGATCTCAACACCCGCGGCGCCTTCATTCAGGCGGTGAAACTTCCGCATCCCGTGGATCGGTAGCCGTTTCGAGCGGCAAGGAGAGAGTCATGCTTGCGTTCTTCACGATAGTGCCGGCGGGAAAAGAGAGCGTCAGCAAGGACGTATCCGCCGTCATAGATGTCATTGCCAGGAGCGGCATCGAATACCGTCTCACATCGATGGGGACGATCATCGAAGGAGATCCCGATCGTGTCTGGGAGCTCGTGAGGAAATGTCACGAGACGATGAGAAGCCGCGCGGCGCGGGTCCTGACCAACATCTACCTGGACGACCGCGAGGGCGCCTCGAAACGCATCACGGGCAAAATAGAGGCCGTCGAGAAGCTTCTGGGCAAGAAACTCAAGACGTAACCGCATTCCGCTTCGTTGTCGGAGACCCGTTCGGAGAAGAAGTGGACGAAGTTTTTCCGCAACTCGGAACGGACCCGCTGTATAATGGGATTTCCACGATGATCGTGGTTGCGCTCGCCGTTGTGGTTGTGACTTTGCGAAGAACGGGTCCGACGGCGGGCCGGAACATTCCCGTAGAACCCGCGCAGGGGCCTCCGCTCACCTGACGATGACAATGAATCACGGGGTTGATCAAGAATCGGTGACTGCCGGACCTGAGTTGGGCAGGGGACTGTTCGCGTCCGGACTCGCGATCGCGGTGAACGGCGTTCTCGCGGTTACCAAGATCACAACCGGCCTTGTGGGCAATTCGTACGCCCTGGTGGCCGATGGCATCGAGTCGACGGCGGATATATTCTCTTCCATCGTGGTGTGGAGCGGGATCAAGATTTCCTCCCGGCCGCCGGACAGCAAACACCCTTACGGTCACGGTAAGGCGGAGTCGATTGCCGGCGTGGTGGTGGCATTGTTTCTGTTGGGCGCGGCCGTGCTGATTGCGACCCAGAGCGTTCGGGAGATCCAGACACCTCACCACACACCGGAATGGTACACATTGATTGTGCTGGGCATTGTCATTGCGACCAAAGCGTCGTTGTCCCGTTTCGTGTTCAAAGTGGGTAGCACGCTGCATAGCATATCGCTCAAAGGTGATGCGTGGCACCATCGCTCCGATGCCATCACATCTTCCGCGGCCTTCGTCGGTATATCGGTGGCCCTGATCGGCGGGCGGGGGTACGAAGCCGCGGACGACTGGGCGGCGCTGTTCGCATGTGTGGTCATCGTCTACAACGGTATCCGTCTCCTCCGTCCGGCCGTGGACGAGGTGATGGACGCAGCTGCGCCCCGGGACGTGGAGGACGAAGTCAGGCGTGTCGCCAAGGAAGTCGCGGGTGTGGTCGACGTGGAGAAATGCCGGATCCGCAAGAGCGGCGTCGGTCTTCTAATGGATATCCACGTGATCGTGGACGGCGATACCTCCGTGAAGGAAGGACATCGGATCGGTCACGTGGTGAAGGAACGATTGGAGCAATCGCCCCTGCCCATCCACGACGTCGTGGTTCATATCGAGCCCGACGATTTCTAGTGCCGTGGGCCGGAGTACCGTCGCCTTCGCCACCCGGTTGACGCGGGCGAAGAAGCATCCTATACTTCGATATGCCAAGCGCTCCGAAGGGAGCGCGGAGCGATTTCACCTGGTTGGCGAGGGGACGGGCGAAATGGTATATCCGCTCAAGAAATGCTACTTGTACGGGCCCATCGATTCCCGGCGATATGGAAGATCGCTGGGCATCAACCTCAGCCCTTGCGCCTACAAGCTCTGCTCGTTCAACTGCGTTTATTGCCACTACGGACGCACGGAGACGGTCGCTGCCGATCACGTGCCCTACGAGGGCGACCTGCCTACGATGGAAGAAGTACTGGTGGCGGTCGAAGTGACTCTTCGCTCGCCCGAGGAGTTGGATGTGGTCACGTTCTCCGGTAACGGCGAGCCGACCAAGCACCCGCGGTTTCCCGAGATCGTGGACGGCGTGGTGGCGTTGCGCGACCGCTTCCGCCCCAAGGCGAAAGTGGTGCTGCTCTCCAATGCGACCGGTCTGGTACGGGAAGAAGTGCGGAGGAGCCTCTCCAAGATCGACCTTCCCGTGCTCAAGTTGGACGCTGGAACTCCGAAGACCTTTCTGGCCATCAACCGGCCGGACAGCAGCGTTCGCTTCGACGACATCGTCGCCGCGCTCTCCCAGGTGGAACGGTTCTACGTGCAAACGGTCTTCATCGACGGCAAGCCGTCGAACACGACGGAAGAAGAACTGAGCGCGTACATTCAGATCCTCGCGAAGCTTCGACCCCAGGAAGCTCACATCTACTCGATCGAACGGCCGGTCCCGGACAAGGGCATCGCGCGCGTCAGCCCGGAGCGCCTGGAGGAAATCGCCGCGCGCATCGGCGCGGAGGCGGGCGTGCGGGCGATAGCGTACTACACGGGAAAAGGCCGCTG
>JBGSIK010000550.1:0-2263 GCA_041742575.1 Candidatus Krumholzibacteriia bacterium | reverse complement strand
CCGCGCGATCTGGAGACTCACACTCCCCAAGCAACTCTATTACTGCTGCCCCGCGGTCGCGAGCGATGGAACCATCTATGTGACGACAGGCATGTACCGATACACGGAATCAGGAAGCGTGCACGCCGTGAGTCCCGGCGGCGCGATCCTCTGGACCTACGACCTCGACTACAACGCCTACTCGCCCGTGGTCGGACCGGATAAGAACATTTACGTCCAGGACGCGCACAACCAGGCCTACGCGCTCACACCGGCGGGTGCGCTGAAATGGAAGTTCGATCGTTTCGACACCCCCCTTCACCCCTGGTACGACGTGGGGCAGCGCATACCCGCCTTGGCCGCGGACGGCACGGTGTATGTTCCCGCCGACGGTCTTTACGCGCTCGATCCCGACACCGGCGAGCGTTTGTGGCACTTTGCCCCGCGCCCGGGCTCGTGCCGTCAATCGCCCGTGATCGCCGGCGACGGCACCATCTACGTCTTCATCCACCAGCACGATTTCTACGCCGTCAATCCCGACAGCACCTTGAAGTGGCATACACAGCTCGACCACGACTGGGAGATGTCATTCGCCTGTCCCGCGATTGCAAGCGACGGCACCATCTATGTCGGCGCCGAGGGCGGCGTGAACGGGTGGGTGTACGCGTTCGATCCCGCAGACGGATCGAAGAAATGGAAGTACGACGTCGTGGGCGATTATCGCCAGGTGCGCGCCTCGCCCACGATCGCCGCCGACGGGACCATCTATGTTGCCACCAAGGCCGGCACCGCGAGTGCCACGGCGCTCGTGATCGCGCTCAATCCCGACGGCTCGGAGAAATGGACGTACGAGCTCGAAAACTTCCACAACGCCGATGATTCGTACTCCACGCCATCCGTGGGCGCCGACGGCATGATCTACTGTGGCGCGGAGACCAGTTACTTCTACGCGTTCCGTCCCAACGGCACGCTGGCGTGGAAGACGATGCTCGAGTTCGGTCTCAACTGGTCGAGCGCCGCGATCATGCCGGACGGGACGGCGTACATCGGAACGCACAAAGAGGGCGGCGGAAATCTCTACGCCCTGCGCACGTCGAGCTTGGGATACGCATCGAGCCCCTGGCCGCGCTTCCGTGGCGGCAACCAGAATACCGGGAGGAGCGGACACTGACCGCGGTGCCCCCGCGGTTGTAACGTGGCGGAAGGAGACGAACATGAAACGCGTCAATTATGTGTTGCGCGCGGTTTACAGGGCCCTCGCGGCTCCGATGTTGCTAGCGACACTCTTGCTGTTTTCTGGCGAGGTCCGGGTTTTGGCGCAGGAGAAACCATTCGAGGACGTGCTCGTGGTGAAAGCGCGGCAGTTCCTGGACGCACTGAGCGCGGAGGACTTCCAAACCGCGGTCAAGGATTTCGACGAGACCATGATGAGGGTTTCCGGTCCGGAGGCGTTGGCGGCCTTCTGGAAACAGGTGCCCAACCAGCTCGGCGCCTTTCAGAAACAAGGGACTGCTCGCACGGACAAGCTCGGGGACTATGACATCATCCTCATCACGTGCGAGTTCGCGAAGATGACGCTGGACGCACGCGTCGTGTTCGATCAGAAGCAGAAGATTGCCGGCTTCCAGTTCGTGCCCTCGACGCCGCCCGTCCCGTACGAGCCGCCGGCGTATGCCGACACCACGGCCTTCGAGGAAAGGGAAGTGACGGTCGGGAGCGGCGAGTGGGCGCTTCCCGGCACGCTCACCATCCCGAAAGGAAACGGCCCTTTCGCCGCGGTCGTCCTCGTCCACGGCTCGGGCCCGAATGACCGCGACGAGACCATCGGCCCCAACAAACCTTTCAAGGACATCGCGTGGGGGCTCGCCACGCGCGGCATCGCCGTGCTCCGTTATGAGAAGCGGACCCGCGTGTACGGCACCAAGCTCGTCGGCGACGAGCGCCTGGGCGCCTCCCTGACCGTCAAGGGGGAAGTGATCGATGACGCCCTCGAAGCCGTCCGCCTGCTCGCGCGCACGGATCGGATCGATAAGAAGCGCGTCTTCGTCCTCGGGCATAGTCTCGGCGGCATGCTCATTCCCCGCATCGCCAAGGCGGGCGAAGACCTCGCGATCGCCGGGTTCATCATCATGGCGGGTCTCACGCGGCCGCTCGAGGATACGTACCTCGATCAGGTCACCTATCTCGCGAATCTCGACGGTGTCGTTACCGGTGACGAGAGGAAATCGCTCGAAGAAACCAAGAGGCAGGTGGACGCCATAAAGGCGTTGAGCGAAAAGGATGC
>JBGSIK010000549.1:0-3921 GCA_041742575.1 Candidatus Krumholzibacteriia bacterium | reverse complement strand
AGGCGCGCCTCCAGGCGCGCCTTCAGGCGCGCCCAGTAGCCGTCCCAATACGGCTGCCCGGGATCGTGACGCTCCCGCCGGGACATCGTGCGCAGCGTGCCTTCCCACTCCGCGTACATCCGCGAGCAGCGGGAACACGTTGAGAGATGCGCGGCGAAGTCGCGTTTGGCCTCACCCTCCAGCTCGCCGTACAGCGCTTCGACGAATCGTTTTTCGCAATCCTGGCACCGCATCAAACCGGGTCCTCCAGCCCCAACTCGCCTCGATAGAAGGACAGTCGACCGCGCAGCTTGCGAATCGATCGAAACAGAAGGCTCTTTACCGTCCCCTCCGCAACGCCGAGCGCATTCGAGATGTCCCTGATCGGCATGTCATGATAGTGACGCATCACGAAGGCGGCCCTTTCCATCTCCGAGAGCACCTCCAGCGCCCGCTCGATGTGTTCGGCGATTCTCGCCGACGACACTTTTTGTTCAGGATCTCCACCCACGCGTAGAGGCTTCGTGTCCACCGGGTCGCATTCCTCTCCGTCCTCGTCGGTAAGAGACACAACCTTCGGGGACTTCTTTCGCTGGCTGTCGATGTAAGCGTTCACAGTTATCCGGTGCAACCACGAGCTGAGCTTGGCCCCTCCGCGAAATCGACCGATACCGCGGTACGCCCTGATGAACACTTCCTGGGAAAGATCCTCGGCGTCGAAGTGGTTTCCGCACAGATCAATGGCCAGGTAGTAGACCGTCCGTTTGTGCGCCTCCACCAATTCCCGGAAGGCATCGCCATCGCCTCGCTGGACCCGCTGAACGAGCGCCCGCTCATCGCTCATGTCTCCGTTATCCCTTCCGTGCATAGGACGTTATCCGACCTCGGTCGGTTTACGAGGATCGCACACTCCGAGAGGGATCACGTTGCCGTCGCGTTTGACAATACCCCATCCGTCCGTGTATCCTGCTAAGACAATTGAGATTAGCGTCAACTCCCCCGAGACAGAAGGGACACTGCCCATGATACGACGCGCCTTGCTCGCGGTCACCATGCTGATTTCTGTCTGCGTACCGGCTGCCGCCCAGAAATCGGAGCAACTCGACCCTTTCCCCGGCGTGGGGAATCACGACGTCCCCTTTGTGCCCGGCGGAACGTACGCCCCCGACATCAAGTCGCCGGACGAATTCCTCGGCCGCACGCTCGGCTCCTGGCCGGCGTCGCACGACGAAATCGTCGGCTACTTCGAGTATCTCTCAGATGCGTGTCCCAACGCGTCGCTCCACGAGTACGGAAAGACTTACGAGGGGCGCCGGTTGATCTACCTCGTGGTCACATCGAAGGAGAATGCCGGCCGGCTGGACGACATACGACAGGGCATCGCGAAACTCGCCGATCCCCGGGGAGTGAAGCAACGTGAGGCAGAGCGGATTATCGAGCACTCCCCTGCCGTGGCCTGGGTGGCTTACTCGATCCACGGCGACGAGCTTTCGGGATGCGACGCCGCCCTTCAACTCGCCTATCAGCTCGTGGCGGGAACCGATGCCGACAGCCGCACCATCCAGGATGAGCTCGTCGTCTGCATCGATCCGTGCGAAAACCCGGATGGACGCACGCGCTGGCTCACCCAGATGCAGCAATGGCGCGGCGTGGTCACGAGCACGGATGTTCAGAGCTTTGCCCATCGCGGAACATGGCCTTATGGACGCGGCAACCACTACCTGTTCGACCTCAACCGGGACTGGTTCACCCTGGTCCACCCCGAATCCCGGGCGCGCACGGCTGCGGTCCTGGAGTGGATGCCCCAGTACATGCTCGACGCGCACGAAATGGGGCCGACGGACACGTTCATGTTCTCCCCGCCGCGGGAACCGTTCAACCCCTACATGGTTTCGTACATCCACAAGTGGTGGAGGCGCGCGGCCGAAAACCAGGCGCGGGCCTTCGATCGCTACGGCTGGAGTTATTACACGCGCGAGTGGAACGAGGAGTTCTACCCCGGCTACGGGAGTTCATGGGGCATCTATCTGGGGGCGATTGGCATGCTGTTCGAGCAAGCCGGGGTGGACGCGTCCCAGGTCAAGCGCCCGGAAGGCACCATCATGCCCTACCGGGAGACGGTTCACCACCAATTCGTGGGGTCTATGTCCAACCTGCTTACGGTTGCGACGGGGAGGACGGAGCTGCTCAGAGATTATTACGAACAGAAGCGCAGGAATGTGCGGAGCGACGGAGGGACGGAGCTGGCGTTCCTGTTCCCGCCCGGGCCGAACCGCAGCCGGTTGGCGAGCTTCGTCGACGTTCTCCGGCACCAGCATATCGAGGTCGAAACGGCGACCTCTGCTTTCAAGGTCGCTCGCGCCGTGTCCAGCCGCGGCGAAGAGGTGCGAAACCGCTCGTTCCCCGTGGGGACGGCGATCGTGCGCGCCGCCCAACCGCTGCGCCAGCTGGTCGAGACCCTTCTCACCTTCGACATTCGCATGCCCGATTCGTTTCTCCGAGAGGAGAGAAAGGAGTCGCTCAAACGCGGGCAGACGCGCGTGTACGAAACGACGGCGTGGTCGCTCCCGTTGGCATACGACGTGGAGGCGTACCAGACCGCCTCGCTGCCTCGGACGAAGACGGAACCGTACCAGGCTCCGACCATGACCGGCGGCCTCACGGGGGCCGACTCGCCCGTCGGATTCGTTTTCGACTGCACCGACGATGGCGCGCACCAGCTGCTGGTGCGGTTGCTGGATCGATCGTACCGCGTGTGGGCCTCGAAAAAACCGTTCGAGAACGGGGGGAGGATCTTCCCGCGGGGCAGCTTCCAGATCCGCCTGAACGGCAATCCCGGCATGAACCCCAAAGAGCTGGACCGGCTGGCCCGGGAGACCGGCGTCGAAGTGTTCGGTATCGAGACTTCGTTGGGGAAATCGCTCGCCGACCTCGGCGGGGAAGAATTCGTGCTCCTCGAAAAGCCGCGCATCGCGATCGTGGGCGGCAATCCGCTTTCGGCGTCCGATTTCGGCTCGGTCTGGCACCTGCTCGACTACCGGTTCGGGCTTCGTGCTTCCCTGCTCGATATCTCGACCCTCAGGGCCGGCGATATCGACACCTACAATGTCCTCGTCCTCCCGGACAGCTGGGGCGGTCCCGACGCGTATCGCGACCAGCTCGGGAAAAGCGGCGTTTCTCGCCTCAAAGACTGGGTGAACGACGGCGGGACCTTGGTGGCCATCGGCGGCGCCGCAGCGTTTGCCGCCGACACCTCTGTCGCCCTGGGATCCACTCGCCTGCTGCCCCAGGTATTGAAGGACCTGGATAATTACACCCGCGCGCTCGAGGCGGCGCGGGAAGCGGAATCGCCCTCCGTCGACAGCCTGGACGTGTGGGAGGGCCCGAAGGAACAGCAGGCCGCGCCTGCACAGACCGACGAAAAACCGAAGCAGTCGCTCGAAGCGATGCAGGCCGCCGACGAGACGGCCCGCAAACTCCAACCGCGCGGCGCCATCCTCTCGGTCGATCTCGACGAGGAACATTGGCTCAGTTCCGGATGCGGACGCGACGTTCCGGTGATTTTCTACGAGAGCTTCGCCTACGTCGCGAAATCCGGCGTCGAGGTCCCAGGGCGATTCTCGGAACCCGCGCGGCTTCGTCTCTCGGGCCTCCTCTGGCCGGAGGCAAGAACGCGATGGGCGCACACCGCCTACCTAACGCGTGAAGCGATCGGCAAAGGGCAGGTCATCCTTTTCGCGGCCACGCCTGATTTCCGTGGCTGCTTCTATGGATCAGAACGCTTGCTTCTCAATGCGATGTTCCTCGGCCCCGGCTTCGGGACGAGACGTCCAATCGAGTGGTAGCATCGGAAACACCATTCCGCGTGTTACGGCGGGCTTACAGCACTTCCCCGCAACCTCCGGAGCGCGCTACGACATCGCGCGCGCGAGGACCGGGCGC
>JBGSIK010000548.1:0-6133 GCA_041742575.1 Candidatus Krumholzibacteriia bacterium | reverse complement strand
AGGGCGCTAATGAGCAATTTTGCGCCAGTCTTCATCGAAGTCGAAATCGGGATCTTCCTCGCTGGTATGACAACGAACACAGCTCTTTGCCGCCGCTTTCCGATAAGCGCCGTCCCGGTTGTGATTCGACCCGGCGCCGTGACACGCCTCGCACTGCACGTCGATCAAATCGACCATCGTGCCCATTCGCCTGACCCCCGAGAACCCCCCTCGCTCACCGTATCCGGTCACGTGGCATCCGACGCAGCGGGTGTCCCTTTGGACGGATTCGGCCGCCAGCGTACGGTACGCGCGCGCGTGCCCCGAGCGGGCATACACACCGAACGCGTCCGGATGGCACCCCATACAAGTCCCCACACCCAGGTACACTCCCGTTTCCTCCCACGACGCCCCGCCCTTGAGCTGCTCCTTCGCAAACAGGAGCTTTTGCGCCTTGCGGTTTTCTTCGTCGAAGGCATCCAGCATTCCCGCCACTTCCGGATCGTCGGGAATGGTCCCGTCCAGGAACTGCACCTGGTTCTTCGCATCGACGATGCGTTTTTCGGCGTCGAGCGCGATTTGAAGGTGCCCGATGCACTGGCCCTGTGACGTTGCGCGATACGCCTTCACCGTTCCCACCTGGATCGGTTCGATCATGGGAGTGCTCCGCGGGTTGTGCCCCAGGACGACGAGGTCGACCTGCGGGAAGTCCGGCAGGAGCGCCTGCAGCTCGAACTCGTCCATGTGTGCCAGCAGAACCAGGACGTCGCACTTCGACCGAGCCTGGGGAAGCACCGCCGCGGCCATCTCCGCGGGATCCTTGATGACGTAGGTCAGGGCTTCCACCTCCTCACCCGATTCTCCCCGGATCTTGACTTGCGGGGAGAGAAGCGCAACGAAACCCACGCGCACGCCGTCGCGCTCGACCACGAGGTACGGGGGGAAGACCGTGCCCAGCTTCTGCTGCAGGGTACGCTTCCCCCGTTCCTTCGCCTGTGGCTTGGGAGCGGGCTCCTTCGAGATCAGGTTGGCGCACGTAACCTTGAGCCCGTATTTCTCCACGTCCTCACGCAGCTTCGCCAAGCCGAAATTGAGGTCCATCTCCCCCACCCCGATGGCGTCGTACCCGAGGTACCCCATCAACTCGGCCACGAGATGCGACTGGCTTTCCTTGAAGGGGTCGGGATGGTCGTAGAAATCGCCCGCGTCACACAGGACGATCGGCCCGTATTCGGCCTTCAAACTCGAGATGAGGCTCGCCCTCCGGGCGAACCCGCCGGCGGCGTTGGTGTGTCACCCGCACGGCCGGAAATATCCGCGCGTATCACTGTGGTAAACGAGCTGCACCGAGGCGGCCCTCCCGCCGCCCGGCGCCTGTGGGCCGCCTGAGCGGGCGGCCAGTCCCGTCGTGCACATCAGGGCGACGGCGATCACGGGGAAACGTCTCATCGGGTTGGGTCCTTTCTCGAGCGATCCGCGTCGATCCGGATTGTTTTCATAGAAGATAGCACACCGGGAAGGGGCGGTACAAGGCGGGGCGGGGGCGAAACAATAGCGGGGCGAGATGGGCACGCCCCGCTATTCGTAATACTGCGAACGACCCGTTTAGCGAACGCGATCCTTGAGCGCGCGACCGGCCGAGAACGCCGGGAACTTCGTCGCCGGAATCTGGATCGTCTCGCCCGTCTGAGGATTCCGCCCCTCCCGTTTTCTGCGCTTCCTGATCTGGAAGGTCCCGAATCCGGTGATCTGGACCTTACGACCGGACTTGAGCTCGTTGGCGATGATACCATGCTTCGGTGTAGTGCTGAAAATCGCTTCGATAACCACCTTGGAATCCTTGAGGGTCATTCCCGTCCTCTTGGCTATCCTGTCGATGAGTTCCGATTTGTTCACAATGTCACCTCCTTCCTGTCCTGGCAGCAACTTTATCGACGTCCCGGAATTTCTGTCAACAACAAATATCGATTTTTCGCATGGGAACGCGTTTTTCGTCCCTTCACCATTTCGCGCCTTCGCGTCCTGGCGCCCCCCTGCCCGACATTTCCGCATGGGGGCGCGAGATTTCGCCCGGGGCGGGCGAAGTCTCGCGAAAAGCTCACTGGAACAAGCTCCCGCTGGTGAGAGCACTGGTGGATCCGCCCAGGCCGCGCTGGCCGGTTTCGGTGTAAAGCTCGGGATGCGCCTTGAGACTGATGCGGAAATAGAATTGCCACTCGTCGCCCAGGAGCTGGCGCGACAAGCTCATCTCCCAGCAGTGGAGGTCCCGGTGCACAGTGAAGTTCTGGCCGCGGAAGATCCGATCGGCAAAATCGTAGCTCGTCCAGTAGCTGATGCGCCAGTTGCGGGTGAACTCGATCTGGCCGCTCACGTCGGCCGTCGCGCGTGACGCCTGGTCGCTCTGCTTGTTGTAGCTGATGGCCAGGTTAAGGTTCCATGGGAGCCCCCCCTTCTCCAGTGCGGCCTCTCCCGACCCCGGCGCCTCCCCACCCGCTTGCCCGGAGAGCGGGGACGATTGCTCGTCCACCACACTCTCCTCGCGCGCGGTGTCGGCGGCCGCTACAACGTTGAGCTCTCGGACCTCCGTCTTCTCCGACCTGCCGAACGGGTGTGTGCCATTGAGAGAGATCTGTGTTTGCGCGCTCGTGGAGAGCACATCCCACTCGTACGGGTCGATCGTCTGGCTGACCGACAACGCCGTTCCGAACACACGCAGGTTGACCGAACTCTGGACGTTGCTCCAGTTCGTGCGCGCCGGCCGGTCCGGGTTGTACTGGGAAGAGAGCGTCCAGATGATGAACCCCGGGATTTTTTGAAGGGTCTCCTCCCCGGCGGGGGGGGATCCGCCCGCTTCCGTCGTATCCTGCGGCCCGCCGGCGGAGGCCTTCCGTTCCGCGCCGGAAGCCGTTTTCAAGTCGATGGTGTTGGAGAGCGAGACGCTCACCCCCTGGCTTCGCGGGCGCCCCTCCACGCTGGGCGCATACGAGTACCCCGCCGACGGGGACAGTGTGTGGCGAATACCGCGCAGACTCCCCACGTGCGGAGAAAACGTGCCGTAGAAATTCGTGCTCGCGCGCGCGCCGAAATTCCACGAGAAGACATCGTCATCCACTACCACACGGCTTTGCGCGACCTGCACAGTGTCTACCTCGTGCCCCTCGACTTCGGTGACCGTGCGCGTGTATGCGTTGGAAGCCGAGAGCGTGGGCGATATGGTCAGGAAGGCGAGCTTCTGCGGGCTCTGGAAGCTCAACGATTGCTGGCTCCGGACGACTTCTATGGACTGGAATTCGCGTTCCTCGGTGACCCGTGACCCGGAAACACTGGGCGAGTAACGGATGCCGGTGAGCAGCTTCTCCCATACCGATCCGCGCCCCGACTGGCTGGGCTCGCCGAAATAGAGGCTACGGGATGGAATCGACAGGGTGACGCTCGGAAAGGTCATCTTCACCCGGATGCCGTTGGGATCGGTCATGTTCAGGTTCTGCATGCGCGTGGCGGACGCGCTGAAACCGACCGCGTCCCACGATTTGCGCACGCTCACGTTCGACCGCAGCGACCGATCGATGACACGGTTCACGTCGTCGATGCGACTGATGGCCTGAGGGGCGCGGTCGCTGGACACGAAGTGCAGGTCGCTGGCCACAGTGAAACGGTCTCCCAGCGTTTGGTTGTGCACCGCGCCGATACGCCATTCGTTCAGGTTGGCGTCCAGATCGCGGTAGAAGTCCCCCTCCACGGAACCTTCGAAGAGGTAGCGCAGTTTGTACCGGTTCCTGACGTGGGTGCGGAATGACTGGTCTTCGTTAAAGTCCCCCAGGAAGACGAAATCGGTGTAGTCGTTGGTGGCCCAGAAGTAGCCGACGTTCCGTATGTAGCGTCCCGTCGACTTGGTGATGCCGAACTCGAAGTCGGGGCGGAGGAATCCCGATCTCCTACCGGTGCGGATGCTGTTGGCGATGAACGGCAGGTAGAAGATCGGCGTTTCACCCACGTACAGGACGGTCGAGCCCGACACCGCCTTGTCCTTCGGATATACCTTCATGTGGGGCGCCTTGATGTAGTAGTGGGGAACCTTCAGGTCGCACGTCGTGTAGCGCGACCCCCACACCTTCATCTCGTTCTCGCCCACCTTGGCAACGTTTTCCCCCCGGTAATACCCCTGCCCGAACTTGGTAGACCCCTGATTGACCACGCCGGCCTCGGCATCGAGGTCGTAATTCATGCGCTCGCCGAAGAACTCCTGGCCGGCATCGACCAGCTTGGGATCGCCTCGCGCGTCCAGCATTTGGATCGACGAGAAGTACGTGACCTCATCACCGGAAAGCAAACGGTCCTGGTAGCGTATCTTCGCCGAGTCCTTGAGGACCAGGTCCTTGCTGTCCGCCATGTACTCGATCCGCCGCGCCGAGTACACCACATCTTCCGCCTCCTTCGCGAAGGAACGGTATGTGAGCGTCGTGTCGAGCAACGCGCGCAGGCTGTCGGCCGTTTCCCCCCGGTGCAGGTCGAGGAACTTGTACACGCCGCTGGCGTTTCCCGTGATGCGGATGTAGCGGAGCGAATCCTCCCGGAAGCGGAAGAACATCCGGTCACCGCGTACGACGTTGTTCTCGATCTTGTTCGGCGAGGACGGGAAATATTCGCTCACGGCGTTATGAAGGACGCCGACGGAATCGACCCTGTTGGCGGTAAGGTACAGGGAGAGCGTGTCCCCCTGTATCCAGTTGTCGCGCCCGATGACGAGGGTGTCGGCCTGTGCCTCCCGAATGCGGGCGCCCCCGTTGATGTCGATCCGCCGCACCTCCTCGTCGTCGTAGTGGAGCGCCATCGCCTCGCCTTCCATCGACACCCGTTCCTGGCGGGCGAGGGGTCGGCCGTAAAGTTCGGCGCGGTTCTGCTCATCGAAGAGCGCCGCCGAGTCGCATTGAGTGACGGTGTTGCCCTTGATGATCTTCACGGTGTAGTAAGCGAGCGCGCGACGATCATCCGGAAAGACGCGCATGGTGTCGCTTTCGATGGTGACCGGCTCGGGGCCTTCGGGCTCGACGATGAGCTGCGGTGCCCGGTCGATCACCCCTTCCCGGCGGCCGCGATAGTAGTACCCGTGTTTGCCCAGCGCCGTGAACCCTTCGTCCGCATTGGTGATGCGGACGCGCCCGAAAACCTCCGTCAGCTCTGCGTTCCGGTCGTAGAACATGCTGTCGGCCGTGAGCGTCGTAGTGGAATCCTTCGCCACGATGTCCCCGAACAACCAGGCGTGTCCGGTGGCCCGGGAGTAGCGACCCTCGCGGCACGTGACCTCCCACCCTCTGTCCACGACGCGCACGTTCTCCGTCATGACGGCAAGGTCCTGGGGCTGGCGGTACTCGCCCTCGTTCCCGCTCATGGTAAGCGTGCCTTGCCGGACGACGACATCCCCGGAGAGGAGAGTGAGCTTCTGGTCGCTGTAGTGGTAGCCGCTGCGACTGGTGACGATGACGTCTTCGTGCACGATGGTCACGCCGTCGGAGAGTTCCAGCACCCTCTCACCGGCGATCATCTTGAGTGAGGTCTTGCCCGCGGTCACGTCGTACGTCGAGGCGCGGGCGGTGTCCGGCGCCTTCTCCGCCGGCGCGCGCGTCCCGGCGGGAGTGGCCGATCCGATCAGGATCGCGAGATAGGAAACGAGAAGGACTGCGAACGATGAATACCGCGATCGGTTGGACGGGCGGGTCGCGGAGCGGGGGCGGGGAGAGAACAAACGTCTGTCGTGCATGAGCACCGTATCGATTCGTTCCGTTCACGGACCTTCGCACAGAGCATCTTTTACGAGCATCGCCGCCCCCACGGCGGTGGCATCGTTCCCGAGCTTCGATCCCAAGATCCGGACCATACGGACGGCCTCGGGAAACGCGCGCTGGCGGATGGTCTCCTCGATGCGCGGCTTCAGCATATCGAGCGAAGCGGCGATCCCGCCGCCAATGACGACCGCCTCCGGATTGAATATGTTCACCAGCGACGCGATGCCCACCCCCAGATGTTCACCGGCTTCCGACACCGCCGCCCGCGCCGCCGGGTCCCTCCGCCGCGCCGCCTCGAAGATGAGTCGAGGCGTGAGCCTCTGCCCCTCGGCAAGCCATTTTGCCAGCACGGGGCTTTTCTTCACGCGCAT
>JBGSIK010000547.1:0-2134 GCA_041742575.1 Candidatus Krumholzibacteriia bacterium | reverse complement strand
GGGCATCCTCGAAGCGCAGCTTCAGCTCGCCGGCGCGCAGGGCAGTGATCAAGGGGGCATGGTTTGCCAGAACGCCCAGATAACCATCCTCACCCGGGGCGACGATCGACACCACGGGACCATCGAACTCCCGGTTGACCGGCGTCAGTATCTTGAATCTGAAGGTCGGGGCCACGCGTGTACTCCTCGCTACCGTCAGTGCATCGACTTCGCGCGCTCGACGACGTCGTCGATGCCGCCCGCCATGTAGAAGGCCTGCTCCGGTATGTCGTCGTGTTTGCCCTCGATGATCTCCTTGAAGCCTCGCACCGTCTCCGGAATCTTGACGTACTTCCCGGGCTGCCCCGTGAATACTTCGGCGACGAAGAACGGCTGTGACAGGAAACGCTGGACCTTGCGCGCGCGGTTGACGACGAGCTTGTCTTCCAGCGACAGCTCGTCCATGCCCAGAATGGCAATGATGTCCTGCAGCTCCTTGTTCCGCTGCAGGATCTCCTGGACGCGCTTGGCGACGCCGAAATGCTCTTCGCCCACGACGACCGGGCTCAGGATCCGCGATGTCGAGGCGAGCGGATCCACGGCCGGGTAAATCCCGAGCTCGACGATCTGGCGCGAGAGCACGGTGGTGGCATCGAGGTGGCTGAACGTCGTGGCCGGCGCCGGGTCGGTGATATCGTCCGCCGGGACGTAGATCGCCTGCACCGAGGTGATCGATCCTTTTTTGGTCGAGCAGATGCGCTCCTGCAATCCGCCCATTTCCGTGCCCAGGGTCGGCTGGTAACCGACGGCGGACGGCATCCGCCCCAACAGGGCGGATACCTCCGATCCCGCCTGAACAAAGCGGAAGATGTTGTCGATGAAGAGGAGGACGTCCTGGTTTTCCGCGTCGCGGAAGTGCTCGGCGACCGTCACCCCCGAGAGCCCCACGCGGAGGCGCGCTCCCGGCGGCTCATTCATCTGTCCGAAGACCAGGCTCGTCTTCTCGATCACGCCCGACTCCTTCATCTCCAGCCACAGGTCGTTCCCCTCGCGCGTGCGCTCCCCGACGCCCGCGAAGACCGAGTACCCGCCGTGCTCATAGGCAATGTTGCGAATGAGCTCCATGATGATGACCGTCTTGCCCACGCCGGCGCCCCCGAACAACCCGACCTTGCCGCCCTTGGCGTAGGGCGCGAGCAGGTCGACCACCTTGATTCCCGTCTCGAGCTGAACCGTCTCCGTAACCTGGTCCTCGAAGTTGGGTGGATCGCGATGGATGGGGAGCCTCTTTTCCGGCTCCGCGAAAGGGCCGCGATCGTCGAGAGGGTCGCCGAGCAAATTGAAGATGCGGCCCAGGGCCTGTTTGCCCACCGGCACCGTGATCGGCCCGCCCAGATCCTCGACGGGCATACCGCGCATGAGCCCGTCGGTGGAACTCATGGCGATGGCGCGCACGACGTTGTCGCCCACGTGGAGCGAGACCTCACACACCACCCGGATGCCGCGCGTCTCGTCCTCGATGCGGAGGGCGTTCAAAATGGAGGGAAGCGTGTCGGACGGGAACTCCACGTCCACGGTGGGGCCGATCACCTGCACGATCTTGCCGATGTTCTTGTCGCCTGTCATGTCGGATAAGACTCCTTGGTAAGCTCCGATCAGTGTTCCCGCAGTTTTCGTTACCTCAGCGCTTCCGCGCCGCCCACGATCTCCGACAGCTCCTTGGTGATCGCCGCCTGACGCATGCGGTTGCGCTGGATCACGAGATCGTTGATCTTGTCTTCCGCGTTCTGCGTGGCCTGCTGCATGGCCGTCATGCGCGCCCCGTGTTCCGACGCGAACGAGTCGGCCAGCGCCGACAGAACTCCCGTCGTCACATACAATGGGACCAGCGCCTCGAAGACACGGTCGCGGCTGGGTTCGAGAATGTACACGTCTTCTCCCTCGCCGCCCTCCGCCGGGGGTATGGGCAGCAGCTGTTGCCTGGTGACGCTGTACGAGGTGCCCTTACGATGCTTTGCGTACACCAGATGGACCGCGTCCACGTCGTCCTTCACGAACATTTCCACCAGGCGGCTCGCGATCTCCTTGGTCTGTGGCAACGGCAACTTGTCGCTGATGCCTTCCATGTGGAGGACGGGCGTTATCTTCCGGGTCT
>JBGSIK010000546.1:0-6812 GCA_041742575.1 Candidatus Krumholzibacteriia bacterium | reverse complement strand
TCTTCGGAGTCCTTCATTCGCTTGAGTATGGTTCGGTTCTCCCGCTGCACGCGAATGATGTCGCTGCGCAGCTTTCCGATCAAGATAGCGATGAATCCGAAAGCGAGTATCTGGATGCCGGCGAGGATCAGGATGACCACCAGCGTCATGAGGGGGCGTTCCGGATTCAGGCCGCCGGCGAACCTGAGTCCCGTGATGTAGATGCCGCCGATGATACCCAAGGCCAGTAACAGCAGGCCGAGAAATCCGAAGATGAAAATCGGTTTTTCCAACGCCCAGTGAACGAGGTGTCCCGTCACCATGCGCCGGATGCTCAACGAAGGGCGGCGGACCGCTTCACCTTTCTTCGTTTTCTTCCACCGGAGGGTGGCCGGAATCTCTCCGATCGAGTAGCCGAGGGCGGAGGCCTTGGAAATCACCTCTACGTGGAATTCCTTGCCGTCCGACTCCATCTCGAGCGAATCGAGGACGTTTTTGCGATACGCCCGCGTCATGCCGCTCACCATGCTGACCGTGACCGGGAGCGTGGCGGTGAGGAACTTGTTTCCCGCGCGGCTCATGAACGCCCTTCGGAAGGGGACATTTTCCAGGCGGCCACCGGGGGCGTAGGGCGACGCGACGACGATGTCATCCTCTCCCTCTTCCAGCGCCCGGATGAGCCTGGGCACGATCTCCGGCCCCCACGTCATGTCCGCTTCGGTGGTGACGACGATAGATCCGCGCGCCAGCTCGAAACCCGCACGGAGCGCATACCCTCTGCCCCGGTTCTTCTTGTATGAAACGCAGCGGACGGCCGGATTCCCGGCCGCCAGCTTCTCGATCACTCCGAGCGTGCCGTCCGTGCTGCCGTCGTTGACGAGGATGATCTCCCAGCTGCCGGGCTCACCCGCGAGAACCGATATGAGCGAGCGCACATCTTCCCCGAGGTGCAACGCCTCGTTGAACGCCGGTATGACTACGGTGAATTTCAACTCTGACATCTTCTTGCTCCGTTTGTCGCGGCGTCACCTGCCGACGACGCCGCGCACGGTTTCGATTACGTCTTCCACGTCACGGTCGGAGAGTTTGGCGGAGAGGGGAAGCGACAGCGTCCGCTCCGCGATGAATTCCGTGTTGGGGAACTGCCCCTCCCGGACTCCGAGTTCGCGCTGATAGAACCGGTTATGATGAAGGGCGGTGTAGTGCACGCCCGTTCCGATCATGCGCTGGTGCAGCTCGCTCTGAACGCGATCGCGCGTCACGCCGAGCCTGTCTATGTCGATGAGCACGGTGTAGAGGTGACGCGCGTGAACCGTCGCTTCCTGCTCGGGAGCGGGAACGAAAACGGGCAAATCCGCGAAGGCCTCATTGTAGCGGTCCCAGATCTCGCGGCGGCGCGCCGCCCAGCGCTCGATGCGCGCGAGCTGCTGCAATCCGATCGCGGCCTCCACGTCCGTCATGTTGTACTTGAATCCCGGCACGGTCACTTCGTAGTGCTTGAATCCGTCGTCCGAGAAGCGCTTCCATGCGTCCGCGGTCAATCCGTGCAGGGCGTATATCTTCGCCGTCTGCGCCCATTTCTCGTGGGGCGTGGAGATCATACCGCCTTCGATGGTGGTGATGTTCTTGGTCACGTAGAAGCTGAAGCAGGAGGCGTCCCCCGTGTGACCGATCTTGGCGCCCTTCCATTCCGCCTCGATGGCGTGCGCGGCGTCGTTGATGACGTACGCGCCGTGCCTCCGGGCAATACCGATGATCGCGTCCATGTTGCACGGGCGGCCGGCGAAATGGACGGGCAGGATGACGCGTGTGCGGTCGGTGATGGCGCTTGCGATTCTCTCCGGGTCGATGTTCTGTGTGGCGCGGTCCACATCGACGAGGATGGGTTTGGCGCCGGTATGTATGATCGCGTTTACCGTGGCGCAGAATGTGTGCGCGGTGGTAATAACCTCGTCCCCCGGTCCGACGCCGGCCATGAGGAGGGACAGGTGAAGCGCGGAGCTCCCGGAATTGGTCGCCACCGTGTGCGGCGCTCCGAGGTACGATCGGAACGCTTCCTCGAAACGAGCGACCCGCGGGCCGGTGCCGATCCATCCGGATCTCAGCGTGGCTTCGACCTCGCGAATTTCGTCCTCTTCGATCGTGGGGGCGCCGAAGGTGAGGTATGTGGTTCGCATGGGGTATTGTGCCAGAGCGTGAAAGCCAATGCTCGGTCGGACAGATAATTCGCTTGGGTATTGTTTGTCAGATGGTGACCCGGTTCTCTGCCACGATGGCCTTTCCAGCAAACATTGTAGCATACGGCGTCCCCCTTCGCATTACTTTCGCGGGTGCGGTCGGCGCGTGTAGTACAGGTCCGGTTTCGCTCGCTGCACGCGCTGATCGCGACCGAGGTTCGGTTCGTGCGTGCGGCGCAGCCTCTTCTTTCGGTTGGTGGCCAAGGCGGAGGCCACACCGTCTCTTCTCCCTCATCCTTTTTCGGAGGGCGTACAGCCCATGTTGCGCGAACCGGCCAACTGTCCCTTTAAACCCAAGGCTCTTTCTGCTAGAATACCAGTGGTGCAGACAGGCTTCCTCGGCTAAACGTCCTCTGATGCGGTGCACCGATCTAACGGGGGGAACCGGATGATCGGGCAGACTGTATCTCACTACCGGATCCTCGATAAGCTCGGCGAAGGCGGGATGGGGGTGGTGTACAAGGCCGAGGATACGAAGCTCAAGCGTCTCGTCGCTCTCAAGTTCCTCCCGCCCGACCTCGGCCGCGACAATGTCCCCAAGAAACGTTTTCTCACCGAGGCTCGCGCCATCGCCGCCCTGGACCACCCGAACATCTGTAACATTCATGAGATCGGAGAAACGCGCGACGGCCGGATGTTCATCTGCATGGCGCTCTACGAAGGTGAGACTCTCCAGAGAAGGTTGGAACGCGGTCCGCTGCCCCTGAGAGAGGCCCTGGACATCGGCATCAAGGTTTGTCGCGGACTTGCCAACGCGCACAAACACGGGATCGTTCATAGAGACGTCAAGCCGGGGAATATCATGCTGACCAACGAGGGCGAAGTGAAAGTCCTCGACTTCGGGCTGGCCAAACTGATCGGCGCGACGAGGGTCACGAGGACGGGCGCGACGGTGGGGACGGTAGCGTACATGTCACCCGAACAGACGAGAGGGGAGGATCTGGATGCGTGCTCGGATATCTTCTCGCTTGGTGCTGTCCTGTACGAGCTGGTGACGGGAAAGTCCCCGTTCGGAAACGACAACGAGGCTGCCGTCGTGTATCGGATCGCGTGCACGGCCCCGGAGCCGCTCTCCAAATCCCGCAGCGACGCGAATCCGCAACTTCAGCAAGTCATCGAGAAGGCGCTCCAGAAGAACGTGAACGACAGGTACCAGTCCGCCGCCGATCTCGAAATCGATTTGCAACGGGTGCTCGATGGGTTGGCGCCCTTTCTGCCGCGGGTCTTTCTGTCTTATCGTGTTCGCAAGGTTGCCGCTCTCCTGGGAGTGACGGCGGCGGCAATTCTGGCCGCGTGGCTCATCCCGCCCTCGAGACACGCGATCACGAGATTGCTCCACGCGCCGGCCGACGCAAGACAGGTCGTGGTGCTCCCCTTCGAAAACGTGGGTAACGATGCCTCCAACCAGGCCTTTTGTGACGGGCTGATGGAGACACTCACCAGCCAGCTCACCCAACTCGAACAATTCGAAGGTTCTCTCTGGGTGGTGCCGGCAAGCGAGGTGCGCATGCGGCAGGTCGGCAGTCCCACCGACGCCCGTCGGACGTTCGGAGTCAACCTGGTGATCAGCGGCGGTGTACAGCGGTTCGATCGGCGGTTTCGTGTGACTCTGAACTTGATCGATGTGTCCGACTCGAAAAGACCCAGGCAATTGAAATCGTCGGTGGTCGACGGTCTCGTGGCGAATGTCGCCGTCTTGCAGGACACAACGGTAGCCAAGATCGCCGGCATGCTTGGTTTGAAGATGGCCCCCGAGTTCCTGGCGGTGTTGGCGGCGGGAGGGACGGACATATCGAGTGCTTACGAACGCTACCTGGAAGGACGCGGGTATCTTCAGCGCTATGAAAAAGTGGAGAACATCGACAGGGCCATCCTCGCCTTCGAACACGCCGTCGAGCGGGATTCGCTCTATGCGTTGGCCTACGCCGGCTTGGGTGAGGCGTACTGGCGAAAATACCGGGCGACCATGGATCCCCAATGGGTGGCCGAGGCGTGGAAAAACGGGAGGCGAGCGGTAGAGCTGGACAACCAGTTGGCGCCCGTTCGCGTGACCCTGGGCATGATCTACAGCGGAACCGGCGAACACGCCAAGGCAATCGCTGAGCTCCAAAGAGCTCTGGCGCTCGATCCCGAGAATGCCGCCGCGTATCAAGAGCTGGCCATCGCATACGCTGGAAGCAAGAGGCTCGAGGAAGCGGAAGCGGCCTACAAGAAGGCGATCGAAATCAGGCCGCAATACTGGGGCGGTTATTACCAGCTGGGATTCTTCTATTATCGACACGATCGCCGCGACGACGCCGTGTCACAGTTTCAAAAAGTGGTGGAGCTCTCGCCGGACAACGCCGTCGGGTACAACAGCCTTGGTGCCGTTTACTACCAGCTGGAACGTTGGGATGAGGCCGTCACGATGTTCACTCGCTCGATCGAGATCGCACCAAGCGACCGCTCGTATTCGAATCTGGGAAACATCTATTACATGAGGGGCCAGTATGCCGACGCCGCAGACGTGTACCGGAAAGCATTGGACTTGAACGATACCAATCACTCGACGTGGGCGAACCTTGCGAATGCGTATTACTGGATGCCGGGCAAAAGAGATGAGGCTTTCGACATTTATCGCCGGGCGGCGGGGATGGCCGAGGAGCAGAGGAAGATCAAACCGAAGGACCCGTGGTTGCTGACGAGTTTGGCCGGGTACTACGCGGTGATCGGAGAACGAGGCGAAGCGCTGGCGCTGGCGGACACGGCATTGGCGATAGAACCGGACAATTCACGGATCGCGTATTTTGCAGGCTTCGCGTACGAACACTTGGGTGAGCGCGAGAAGGCGGTGGAGTTGATCGCCCGGGCGTTGAAGCTTGGGTATCCTCTGGCCGAGTTCGAACGCGACCAATGGTTGGTTGCCCTTCGGTCCGACGCGCGGTTCGAGGGCCTGTGGCGTGGGGTTCGGGAAGTCAGAACCAAGAATCGAAGCTCGGACTGAGAGGCGTGTTGCGTGATGACGTTTCTGGATTCGGTGTCTTCGGAATCTGAACCACAATTTTGGAAGGAGGACTGGTATGGCGACTATGGAGACACGCAAGATCGATATCGTAAAGGTCGGTGAGCGATGGTGGGTGATTCGAGACTCACCCGAGAAGTTCCCGAGGGGGCAGCTCGTCGAATGGACACTGCATCCTCCCGGTCTTTCGGCGCATTTCCAATTCCCGGATGTCGATCTCATCTTGAAGGATCCGACGGGTCTGAACCGGCTCACGGCCGATCTCACGGCGACAATTGCCAAGGCGGGTGATGGTCTGACCTTGCAGGTCAGGGATGATGCCGATAGACGCAAGAACCCTCGCCGCTACGCGGTGTGGGTCGTGGAGGACAAACAAGAGTTCGGCGGGACCTATGCAGTGGGCGAGACCGGCAATCCGCCGCCGGAGTTCGAGATCGGCCCGTAATAACCGGCGCGGGTTCGTTTGCTTGTCAAAGCCGGCCCTGATACGCTTCACTCTCCGGCGCTCGGGCGAAAGTGGCGCGGGCGGCTTCTATTTCAAAAGCACCATTTTCTCGACCAGCGTGCGAGTGCCGTTGTCGAGGCGGCAGAAATACACACCCGAGCCCACCGGGCGCATGCGAGAATCCGTCCCGTCCCACCGGTATTCCTTGAATCCCGCATCCAACTCCGCGTCCACGAGAGTCGTCACGCGACGTCCGTTCACGTCGTAGATCGCGAGCGTCACGTGTGTCTTTTCGGGAAGCGAGAACGTGATCATCGTCGTGGGATTGAAGGGATTGGGGTAGTTCTGCTGCAAGGTCAGCGTAGACGGTGTCCCCGGCTCCTGCACCGGTACGGCGCCTTCGAGCGTGAGCACCACCGTGCACCCGCCTGCCTCTCCTATGAAACCGCCGCACGTCGAATCCTCGCAGGACTCGCACTCCTTTGTGTTCGTCGCGTAAAGATCCATGGAGATGTCCACTTCTCCTTCGAGCGTCGGCCAGGGGATGCCAGTCATCGTCACTTCGAGAGGCACCCAGGAGTCGGGAGCGATCTCGATCGTATCTCCCGCGGCGGGGCTGAGCGACACCGTCCACCCCGATGGAAGCCTGCCCTCGTCGAGCGCGAGCAGTGCCTTCACGGGAACGCCCAAGGGATTTTGTAACGCCAGGTGAATGACACTCGGTTCCGTCGGGGCCGCGGTTATCTCGAAGCAGTTCGTCGCCGCCACTTGATCGTCATCCACGAGCCATCCAGTCTCGATGGGGCTCAGTGGATGCTCGACGACCGCTAAGAGGGTCCAGTGCGGCTCACCGAACGAGTTCCCCTCGGACGGCGGGACGAAGATCAGGGGGCCGACGACCTCAACCACCTTCGGCGGCAAGAATGGAATAATCACGGTTCCAATGCTGACGAGGCCCGTCTGTGGGTAGACGAGACAGAGCGTCGGATCAGCGTAGTAGATGTTGACTGTCGCCGATGTCAAAGGGGTGTCTCCGTCATTGCGAACCTTGGCCCAGACGAGCGTGGTCTCGCCGGGGGCGGGCGCCGGATCGGCCCAGACCGTGGACCACATGTCTTCACGCCTGCTCGCGGCTGACGCCGACGCGGCA
>JBGSIK010000545.1:0-4291 GCA_041742575.1 Candidatus Krumholzibacteriia bacterium | reverse complement strand
CGCGGTGTAGACGAAGCTCGAGTCCTTCGCATTGGCGCTCGAGAGCCGCAGCTTGTAGCCATGCCCGGTCCGGAGCGTATCGAGGCTTCCATACCAGTAACCGCCCACACGCTCGGCGAACCCGGTCTGGCCCTTGATGAGGTCACCGGGGACAGCCACGTCGAGGTTGGCCAGGGCGTCGCTCACGTCCTTGGGTCCCTCCGGCAGGTAGCCGATCCAGTTCCACCCCGAGTCCACGGGGACCGGCGTGCTGATCGACGCCGGAGGTCCTGTGTGCACGATCGTGCCGGGATCGGAAAGACGGATCATGTAGCTCGACACGTTGTCGACCTCGATGAGGTTTCCCTCCCAGGCCCAACCGCTGGTCTCGTCTGGGGAGAACACCGCCTGGCTGAACGCCGTCTGCGACTTGATGAGGTCGCCCTCGGACGGCGTGAGGTCGGCGAGCAGGGAAGTGACACTCATGTCGGGCAGCGAGTTGATGTTCGTGGAGATCCACGTCCAGCCGTCGTTGCACGCAATCGTGAGCGCCCCCGAGCCCGCGATCTCGGTCGCGGTGAGATGCGCGGGAGAACCCGTGGTGCCGATGCTGTTGTTGGCCACGAACGGGAAGCTCTCTTCGGTGGCGTTGTAGCGCTTGCAGTCGCTGTCGTCCCACACCTGGAAGCGCACCGTCTCGCCCTGCGCGCGGTTGCTGTATATAGTAATGAAGGCGAGGTACTTATCGACCGGCGCCCCCACGTAGGTCACATTGGCCACGCCGCGGAGCTGGTTACCCACGTAGGCGGCCAGCATGTCGTTCGGGTCCACCGACGGCGTGCCGCCGATGTCGAGATCCGCCACCATGGTCATGGTGTGCTCGTAGCTACCCGGATCGACCACCCACATGGGCTCGTGGCACGACACCGTCACGTGCATATTGAAGTGGGCCACACCCTGACTCGCGTCGGCGGCCACCGCCGTCACCTCGCCCTCGTAGAGACCCATCGTGGTGTCGTCCACGGCGAAGCTCACCGCCTGCTTGCCCCCCGGCGGGATGGTCCCCGAAGGCGGGCTTGCGGCCGTGACCCAGTCGGGCTTCTCGGTGATGGTGAACTCCACCGGCTTCAGCGTGCCGTTCACCAGCTCGGCCGCGACACTGCCGGGGTTCCGGTAGGGGACGTCGGCCGTCAGGTTCAGCTCGCTCCACGTGAAGCGGCTCTTGCGATAGTAGAACGCCCATGTCACCGGGTTCACGATCGGGTTGCCGGCCCGGTCGGTGATGGCGAACACACGCGCCTGGATGCGCCGGCCCTCCATGGCGTTGGCGCTCGCGGTGGGCTTGATGACGATGCTGCGCTCGTCGCATGCCGTCTCGAGCGGGATGGTCGAGCCCGAGTCGTGACCATCCACATAGGTGAGCGTGACGGTGCCCGGGACGATCGACTTGCAGTCGATCAATTCGTTGAAGGTCACACGGATGTCCTCACCCAGTGAAAGCTCGCCATCGGCGGGCTCGGGAGAACCCAGGACGATCGGGCTATGTCGCTCGATGGTGCCCGTCGAGGTCTCGGAGTATCCGTACCCGCCCTTCGCGCAGTGCGTGTAAGCACGCAGCTCGTAGACCCCGTCCTCCAGCGTGTCCTGCGGCGTCCATAGGAACAAGGTCTCCTCCAAATCGCGATCGGGCGTCTGCGGCGCCACGCAGTCCCGCCACGGCGTGGGCCCTTCGCGACCCACCCCGAGGCGGCGGCACTGCACGCCCACGGTCGAGAGGCTATCGCCGACATCCTTGCCGATGTCGAACTCGTAGTCGGCGAGAAGCAAATGCACCACTGCCCCCGTGTCCTGGTCGGCCTTCGTGAAGGTCCAGCCGGACTTGGGCAGCTCCAGGGTGATGTCGCTGCAGGGGGCGGTGAAGTTGACCTTGAAGTAGAGCGTGTCGGCGAGCTGTAGCGGCGCGCCGTTCTCCCACAACGTGTACTCGCACGGCGGGTACAGGATGATGCCGAGGTTCTTGTCGTTCTCCAACGGCCCGTACCCGTTGTAGCTGTATCTCCGCGGCCCGCGCTCCACCGTGAGCGCCACCTCCTGCGACTGATCGGCCTCGATGAAGTAGTCCACCCCGTTCATGATCACACCGCCGCCGACCTTCACCACCGCTCCGTACGGGTTGTTCGCCGTCAGGAGACGCAGGCGGTAGAGACGCGCCTCGTGCGTGGGGCTCTCGTTGGCCAGATTGAGCGTGAACACCGCGGGCTCATCCGGCGGCACGTTGCTTCGTTCGGGGGGCGAGATGAAGAGCGCGGGCTTGTCGCGCGGCATCATGCGCGCGGTGTCCGCCACTGCCCATGGCTCGTACGGACACGAGCTCACTCCGGCGAGGACATCGAAGATGGGGGTCGGGTAGATGCCGTCAGACTTCACGTCCACGGTGAAATGGTCGCCGATGTCGTTGTCGCTCAGCGTATAGCCGACGGCCGTCGAGGTCGTGCCGGTGGTATCGATCTCGTTGTCCCCCACGATGTCCTCGTGGTGTACTTTGGTGTTGATCTTGAATACCATGTCATTGCCGCTGCCGGGTATGTCCTCCGCCTCGATACCAAAGGGAGACCACTTACGGTCCATGACGAAGGTCTCGGTGCGGCTGTACGCTTTCGTTTCGCCACTCTGGTCGTAGTAGGTGAAGTCGGAGCCGGCGCTGAAGGATCGATTCGCTTTCTTTGTCGCGCCGGCCTTGAGCGTCTCGTTATCGGCGAGCTCTTGACGCCACTTGTCTGCCTTGGCGTCGTAGCCTTCGGCCGACTCGTCGTCTTTCTTCCTCCGGTAGGAAGCGGCTAAGCTGTCCAGTTCCGGTATCATGACGTCTTGTATGTACTGCTGGGTATAGGCGTAAAAGGTGAGGATCGAGTCGGGCTGGAAGCCGATGGCAACCGACTTGCTGACCTTGCAATCCTTCACGTCGACGACACCGACCTCGGAGAAGATGAAAGTGGCACCCTCCCCGATGAACACATCTCCCCCGCCACCGATGAAGAGGTCGTTCGACGATGTCGAGAAGGTTTGCGTTATCTTGTAGTTCTCGTCGGTCGTCCACAGTTCATAGTGGGTGTTGCCAAACATCCAATCCGTGCTCCTCACGTACTTGCAACTTCCTTCCTCTTCGAGCCCACCGCCGAGCCCCACGAAGAAGTCCCAGTCGATTCCCCACTTCGCGACGATTTCCCAACCGGCTTGCCAGGCCCATATTGAATTGTCCCAGTAGGTCCGCTTGCGCCACTGGTGATCCTTCTGGAAAAACGCGAACGAGCGGTCTCCCGGCGGGTCGCGAAGCACACACACGGGCGACTCCACGATGCCGGTCACGAAGTCGGCGCCCACCGGCGCGATATGGCCCGTGATCAAAACCCACTCGGTGGCGGTCGCCGGCGTTCTACCCTCCACGGACGCGATGGCGGTGATCGCCTTCTGGAAGGACCGGTCGACGCCGTTCTCGTCGGTTCTGCCCACGGTCAGGCTCGGCGCAACCGCGTAGGTCGTGCACGCTGCGACACCATTGACCACCTGCACCTCGAAGGGGGTGTTTTGTCGTCCGGTGATTTCGTCGTAGATGGTGACCACACCGGAAGCCAGCGGGCACACGCAGGTGTCGCACGCGCCGTACACTTCGCTTACCAGAATCTCGAGCGGTACCTCCGTGATCGTTTTCCCCGTGAACTGCGGGATCACGGGCAGATTGCCCGGAAGCACCCGTTCCTCGAAGGTCAAGCTCGAGCACGTCGTAGCCACGTATGCCTCGAACCCCGTGATCGCCACCTGCAGCGGCGCGCGGTAGACGAAGTCCATCTCTACATCCAGGCTGTCCAACTCGGCCACGCGCACGCCCAGGTTCTGGAAGAAGCGCACCACGTCGGTCTTGCTGAGCCCGTCGGGAATGGTCATCGGATTGACGGATCCCGATACCAGGTAGCTCTGAGGCGGCACCGCCACGCTGTAGGTGTCGACTCCCGAGGGGTACGTGTGCACGTCCAGCAGGCAGTCGTTCTCGTTGCGGATGGTGATGGTGATATCTCCGACGGCGCGCCCGCACCCACCGCCCATGCGCCCCGAGAGCGTGCGCGTGGTCGAGTCGGTGAAGGCGACGCCGGTGGAGTCGTTCAAGGAGACGTCGTCGTTGAAAAACATCCTGAGACTGTCGGGCCCGAAGGTGTGGCCCTCACGCTCGGGCCGCACGGTATGCACGCCCAGCTCCACCGACACGGCGAACACGCCCTTGCTGTCGGTCGATCCGGCGGGGTTGCCGTCCACGTAT
>JBGSIK010000544.1:0-5142 GCA_041742575.1 Candidatus Krumholzibacteriia bacterium | reverse complement strand
CCCATCGACCATCATCTTGACCGCCGTCGGCAACTCCTTCTCCTGGCGGATGGGATTGAGGGGTACGGTTTCGAGGCAGGGGAGTATCCGGTCGTAAGAGAATCTAAACATGTTCATGCTGACGCCGATCCTCCCACGTGCGTCGGCGGCGAGGGCGATCTGCTCGGGCGACGGCTTTTCGATTATCTCCACGAGGAATCCCTGTGGATCCTTCCGGATGACTGCGAAGGCGGCAATGCGCTCATGCTCGAATCGGAGCGCGGAACGATCGTAGTCGATCAGGGCGTTATCGTGGGTATCACGCATGAGCAGCTCGAGGGCCTCGACGGAGTAGAGGTTATCGCTGTTGCAGACGGTGAGGCGCTGTCCCTTCCAGGCGGGCGTGGCATGAAGCGCGCGCAACAGCGCGTCGGCGGTGCCGAGGGGCTTCTCCCTGCCTGCGGGGATGGGCTGCACCGCGTATGAGATTTGGAGGTTTGGGAAGCGCTTCGCGTTCTCCGGGCGCTGGTAGTAGTCCTGTATGGAATGGTCGCGTTCGCCGACGACGATGACGACGTTGTGGCACTTGGCCTTGGCGATATTGCCGAGGAGGTAATCGAGAAACGGACGCGAATCCTTGCCGACTCCGATCATTGTTTTCGATTTCTGCTCTGCCTGGCGTCGGAGTGTTGGATCGAGGTTCGAGGCCCCCGCAAGGGCCTTTTTCATTCGCGACGAAACGCCGCCCGCGAGAATGACAATGTTGGGATGCATGGCGCGATGTGCTCCTTTTTTGCTACGATGGCCGCGTCGGAGTCTATAATAAACGCGTCGGAGTCTATAATAAGCGCGTACGAGTCTATAATAAACGCGTCCGGACCGACGCGCGCCGGGGAGGCTCGACGCGCGTGCCGACGTCACCGTGTACGATGTAGGCGGCGCCCCCAGCGTCCTCGATCGCCTGCGCGACTGCTTTCGTGTCGTCCGGGGCATATACGAACATACACCCTCCCCCGCCGGAGCCGGTGACCTTGCCTCCGTACGCCCCAGCCCGTTGGGCCGCCTCGAGCATACGATCGATCTTGGGTGTCGAGACTCCGAGTGTATCACGCAGGACGGCGTGATGCATGCTCAAGAGCCGGCCAAGTTCCCGATGATCGACGGACGGCCCGCGAAGCAGTTTCAAGGCCTCCTCGGTGAGATCGCGGTTCAAGACCGTGCCGAGGAGGAGCGCACGCTCCTCGGGGCTCAGCTCAGCGCCGTAGCGATCGATTTCCTGGCTATCGGCGGTGTGGAGTGAGAACTCGGGGTGCCGCCGGGCGTGGCTCTGTGAGACTGCGAGCACCCGGTTCTTGACCCGAGCGAGTATCGCCATCGTGTCCTTGGGTTCGCCGGAGTCGCCGATCACGAATGACTCCAGAGGGGAATCAAGCCGTTCGAGTTGAACCGCAGGGTGGAATCGGATCGAGAGGAGGCCGCCGTATGACGCCGTGTACTGATCCATCATGCCGCCCGGTTCGTTGAACTCGAGCACTTCGGCAATGTGGGCCAGTCGGGCACACTCTTCCCGGCTGATTTCGCGCGCCTCGTTGCTCATGCGCGCCAGAAAGTTCACCCACGATACCACCAGCGCCGAGGAACTCGACGTACCGGCGCTGATGGGGATGTTTCCCCGCACGATACAGTCGAAGCCGGAGGAGAATGTGTAGCCGGCGCGGCGCATGACATTCACCGCACTGCGGAGATAATCACGCTCCCGCCGATAGGGCACCGGCCGGTCAAGCGAGAACGCGTCCTTCGATGCGATATCCGGCAGTGTGATGTGCACCCGCGGATCGGTTCTTCGTGTCCCCTCGACGGAGACGCGAAGCGAGATGGCAAGGGGAACGACCGGAAGATCGAGATAGTCCTGGTGCTCACCGAAGAGGCAAACCCGCCCCGGGCTCGATACTCGCACTGTTTTCCGAGGCTTGTACATCGTGTCCACCGCCGCGCAGTCGCCTTCCGAATGAGAGTTCTTGAGGAAAAGCAGTATATGATATCATACCACCTCGCCAAACAGGAAAGAGAAGCCCGGCAAAGGGTCCATCCATGAGTAGACAATCCGCCGTCGTCTTGCTCGCTGCGCTCGCTGCGCTCGCTACGCTTGTTTGCGCCTTCGCGCCGGCGATCTCGTACGGCGCGCGAGCAGACGTTCCGATCGTGCCGAGGCCGGCAATGGCGGAGCGGGGGAAGGGATCGTTTCTGCTCACATCAGCGACGCGGATTGTGGTTGTCGGGCAGTCCGCGCGCTTGGGCGAGATTGCCGGGTACGCTTCGGAGCGGATCAAGGAGCAGACCGGGATTTCGCTTGCGGTGAAAGGTGTGGCGGAGCCGGCGGGGCGGAGGAACGCCATCGTTCTTCAGTTATGCCGGGACGATGGCGGTCTGGGACCGGAGGGGTACCGTGTGGTCGTTTCACCCAAGCTGGTACTCATCGAGGCGCCGGCGGAAACCGGCGTGTTCTACGGTATCCAGTCCCTCCGGCAACTCTGCGTGGGGCGCGGGAGGTCAGTGAAGATACCCGCCGTGGTCATCGAAGACCGGCCGCGATTCCGGTGGCGGGGAGCGCATCTCGACGTGAGCCGGCATTTCTTTACAATTGAATTCGTCAAAGAATACATAGACATATTGGCGCTCCACAAGATCAACATGTTTCACTGGCATCTCACGGACGATCAGGGGTGGCGAATCGAGATCAAGCGCTACCCGAAACTGACTGAGGTCGGAGCCTGGCGTGTGGACCGTGAAGATCGCGGCTGGACCAACCGGCCGCCGCAGATGCCGGGCGAGAGGGCGACGTACGGAGGGTACTACACGCAGTCCGAGATCAAAGAGGTCGTGGAGTACGCGAAGAGCAGATGCGTGGCCATCGTCCCCGAAATCGAAATGCCCGCCCATACCACCGCCGTGCTTGCGGCCTATCCGCAGTACTCCTGCACGGGCGGGCCTTTCACGGTACCGCCGGGAGATGTGTGGCCGATATCGGACATCTACTGCGCGGGAAACGACAGCACGTTTACGTTCATCGAAAACATACTCGATGAAGTGATGCAGATGTTCCCGGGAGAGTTTATACACATCGGCGGCGACGAGGCGGACAAGACCGAGTGGAGGAAATGCCGGAGGTGCCAGGCCCGCATACGGGATGAGGGCTTGAAAGACGAAGGAGAATTGCAGAGCTACTTCGTCAAGAGGATCGAGGCGTTCTTGCGGGCGCACGGCAAGCGCCTCCTGGGGTGGGACGAGATATTGGAGGGGGGAATCCCCGCGGAGGCAGCTGTGATGTCGTGGCGGGGAATGGAGGGAGGGATCGCCGCGGCGCGGCAGGGTCACGACGTCGTGATGACACCCGGCTCGCACTGCTACTTCGATCACTATCAGGGTCCCCGCGCCAGTGAACCGCTCGCCATCGGCGGTTATACGCCGCTCGGCAAGGTGTACTCCTTCGAACCCGTTCCCGACAGCTTGACTGTGGAAGAGGCCAAACATGTTCTCGGCGCTCAGGCGAATTTGTGGACGGAATATATCCCGACGCCGGAACACGCCGAGTACATGCTGCTCCCGCGTTTGGCCGCCCTGGCGGAAGTCGTTTGGTCGCCGGTTTCGCTGCGCGATTGGAGAGATTTTGTGCCGCGCATGGAACACCTCATGAAGACGTACGATCGGCACAATTACGCCATGAGCGCCTACCTCGTCTCCATCACCACGGCGGCGGATTCGGTGGCGGGACGTGCTTCGGTTTCGCTCGCTACGGAGATGGGAACGCCCGTGATCCGGTATACACTGGATGGGACCGATCCGACACACGGATCTCGACGGTATGAAAAACCGTTTGTCATGGACACGTCCGGAATCATCAAAGCGGCGGCATTCGTCGGCCGCAGGTCCCTGGGACATGTGACCGAGCAGCCGCTGATCATCCATAACGCATTTTATAAACCTGTCGTTCTCGCCCACCCATATGGTAGATACACGGGCGGGGGTAAGAATGCCCTGACGGACGGTATCCGGGGCGGGAAGTCGCATGACGACGGCAAGTGGCAGGGTTTCGAGTTCGACGATGTCGATGCGGTCATTGATCTGGGGGCGGTGCAGAACGTTTCGCGGATTTCGGCGGGCTTTCTGCAAGACACGTATTTTTGGATTTTCCTGCCGAAGACGATTGAGTATTCGATTTCGGAGGACGGGGTGAACTACACGGCGGTGGGGAAGTATGAAGTCCCGATTGCCACCGAGCACGGGGGAACCAGCATCAGCGAGATCAAGCTCGAGCTCAAAGGGGCACACGCCCGGTATGTCCGCGTTTCAGCGAACAACGTGGGCCTCTGCCCCGAATGGCACGACGGCAAGGGCCAGAAAGCCTGGGTGTTCATCGATGAGATCACGATCGAGTAGGAGGAGGCTTGTTGTCTCGCGTCGCCCCTGACATCTCTTTGATCTTGCCGTGCCGGAACGAGGAGCGGTTTCTGCGGAATACCCTCGAGGAGGTCTGTCGCTTCCTTGCGAGCTATGGCCGGTCCTTCGAAATCCTCGTGAGCGATGACTCTTCCACGGACGGGTCGAAGGCGATCGCCGAGGACTACGCCCGAGGACATCCGGAAGTGCGGATCATCTCCGGCGCTCCGGCGCGGGGGAAGGGGGCCGCCCTCTCGCGTGGGTTCGCGGCCGCCCGCGGCGCCTACGCAGCCTTTCTCGATGCGGACCTGGAGATCCCTGTGGAGAACCTCCGGCAACTCTTCGCTGCGCTTGATGAAGGTGTGGACATCGCCATCGGATCGAAGAGCATCGGGAGCACGGCACGGCAGCGGCCGTTTGTGCGGCGCATGCTGACCGGGTGTTACACGGCGTGGGTGAGGTTGATGCTCGGAAGCCGCCTTGGGGACCATCAGGCAGGGGCGAAGGTCTTGCGCATGGATCGCTGCCGCGCCGTCCTGGGACGGGTCAAGAGTCCCGGTTGGTCCTGGGACACCGAGATGTTGATCTACGCGCAGCAGGAAGGGTTGCAGATCCGAGAGTGTGCCGTCACGACGCAGCGGCAGGACCGCGCGTCGCGCCTGCAGGTGTTTCGGGACTCCATACGCGTAGGGCGGGATGTCATTCGGTTGCGACGACAGGGAAATC
>JBGSIK010000543.1:0-2857 GCA_041742575.1 Candidatus Krumholzibacteriia bacterium | reverse complement strand
CTCCCTACGACCGACCGTGCTCGTAGCATTTCCGAGCTTGACGGTCGCCTCCGCTGTCGGCTCGCCGATTGGACCCTCTTTTTATGGCTCGCCGACAGAGGGCCCGTTCGGCCCACGGCGGCTGTGGCCCGCTCCACTGATCGACTCGATGGCTGCGCGGCGGGGCGAGCATGGCATCGACGCTCCGTTGTCCGCCGGCGAATGGAGAATCTTTCGCCTCCGGACAAAGTCGCGTCTCAACCATGCTCGCCCCGCCCCTCAACTGCAGAGTTGATCTGTGGAAGGAGACAAACGTGCGGAGTCGCGAGTGCGGAACGCGCGGCGAATACGACGAAACGCGCTGTCTACTTGCCTTCGCGGATGTCCTTGACGAGATCCTGGAATGTGGCGGTGGAGCGCGCTTGCACGTCCTTGTGCAGGCTCCCGCCGTGGCTGTCCATGGTGACCACGGCGGGGAAGTCCTGGACGCGTATCACCCAGAACGCCTCGGGAAGACCGAACTCCTCGATCTTCATGACGTCCAGAACCTCGACCACGGACGCGGCGAGAATGCTGGCGGCGCCGCCCACGGCGTGCAGATAAACCGCCTTGTGGCGCTTGCACGCCTCGAGCGTTTTCTCTCCCATGCCGCCCTTGCCGATCACTCCGCGGACACCGAAGCGGCCGATGATGGGCCCCTGGTAGGGTTCCTCGCGGATGCTGGTGGTGGGGCCGGCGGCGACGAAGCGCCAGCGGCCGCTCTTTTCCTTCTCCACCACCGGGCCGCAGTGGTAGATGACACCGCCCTTGAGAAGCGGGACCAGCTTTTCCGCATAGCGCTTTTCTTGCGGAGGGGGGTCGCGGTCGATGAAATTGTCGACGAGATATTTGTGGGCGGCGTCCCGGGCCGTGACCATGACGCCGTTGATGGAGACCAAGTCGCCCACGCGGAGACGCGCGATGGCTTCGCCGCTAGCCGGCAGTTCGATGTTATTCAATTTGCATCTCTCCGTTCCGTATCCACATGTCGCGGCGCCGGCACTCCCAGCACATGTAGGAGACCGACACGAAGAAGGAAGCAGGTAGCCTGTTGAGTTTCCCCACCTTGACGCCGAGCACGGTGGACTGCCCGCCGAATCCCATCGGGCCGATGCCGAGACGATTGGCCTTGTCGAACAACCGTTCCTCCAGCGCGCGCAGCACGGGATCGGGATTCGAGTCGTCGAGCGCGCGGAAGTGCTGTTCCTTGGCGGTCATGTAGGAAGAGGCGCGGTCGCCGCCGATACATGCGCCGATCGCACCGGGTCCGCACCCTTTCCCCTGCGCGTTGTTGATCGCGTCCAGAATCACCGTCTCCACGCCCTTGAGGTCGCGCCCCGCCCCGAGCGACGCATAGGGGAGGCTGTATTGTGCGCCCACGTTCTCGCATCCTCCGCCCTTGAGCATTACGCGTATCTGGATGTCGTCTCGGTCCCACTCCTCGAAGTGGAGGTAGGGGTGGCCGGGCCCGACGTTGTTCCCGGAGTTTTTCCCGGTGATTGGATCCACGGAGTTGGGGCGGAGGTAACACTTCTCCACCGCCACCGCGGTGGCTGCGACAATGTCGCGCGCCATGGCGCGCGTGGAGACTCCCCGCGGATGATGCACCAGGAACACGTTGGTCCCGGTGTCCTGGCAGAGCGGCGTTGACTTCTCGCGCGCCACATCCACGTTCTGGAGAATGCTTTCGAAGACACTCCGCGCCGGGGTTCCGGCGGATTCACTGTCGCGCGCCCGCTTGAGCGCGGCGATGACGTCGGTGGGAAGATCCGTCGATGTGCGCCGCAGAAGCTCCACGATCCAATCTTTGAACTTGGGATATTCTTCCATGCGGTGTAGTCTATCACGCGGATCGGTGCCTTGTCAAAAATGGAAAGCCGGAAACCATGAAGTCAGGATTCGACGGGACTTTTGCAAGTGCGGCCGCCGTTTTCGTGACGCTGGTGCTGCTGCCCGGGTTTGTGGACGCAGGGGCCCCGAAAACCGAGACCGTCGATATCCGATATCACGATCTTTCGGTCTCGATCTCCCCCGAGAAACACGAGCTCCGCGGATCCGATCGCATCACTTTTCTCGCGGGCTCAGAAGGGGAATACACCTTCTATCTCGGAAGAACGCTGGGGGTGAAGGTCTCGCGGCTCGATGGCGAGGGTATCTTGCTCAAACCGCTCCCGCTCGCGGAAAAAAAGGCGTTGGCGCGGGCGGAATCGACCGTGGGCGCGGTTGACTCGCTCGAAAACGTGCACGTTTACAGGCTGCCCAAGGTCAAAGCGGGCGAGCACGTGCTCGAAATCGAATACAGCGGCGTCGTGTACGACACGCTCGCCGTGCCCAAGGATTCGCGAAGCGGCATCGCCGAGAAGACCATCGGTCTCATCGGCACGGAGGGGACGTATCTCAGCGGAGAGACAGGTTGGTACCCGGACGGCCGGGATCGGTTTGCGCGTTTCTCGATCCGTGTGACCACCCCCGCCGGCATCGAAGCGGTGACCGAGGGCAAGCGCAAGACTCTCCAGCGCGGACCGGAGCGCACCGTCGTGGAGTGGGAGGTCGAATACCCGACGAACGGTGTCACGCTGGTTGCCGGCGCGTACCTGATCCGGGAACGGGACGAGGGCGGAGTGACGCTGATGGCGTATTTCTTTCCGTCCGAGCAGGACCTGATCGATAGCTTCCTGGATGCGAGCGCGCGCTACATCGGCCTCTACAACAAGCTCATCGGCCCGTACCCGTTCTCCAAGTTCGCCGTCGTGGAGAATTTCTTTCCCACCGGCCTGGGGATGCCCTCGTTCACGCTCCTCGGCCGCGAAATCGTCCGGCACCCGTTTATTCTGGAGAC
>JBGSIK010000542.1:0-4960 GCA_041742575.1 Candidatus Krumholzibacteriia bacterium | reverse complement strand
AAAAATCAAACCGCTACTACAACCCTCCACGTACAACAGCGTCTAATACAGGTGAACGGAAGACAGAGGGAGATGGACCCCAGCGATAACGAACTGGTTTCGAGGGCCCGACGCGGCGAAGTGGTTGCATTTGAACAACTTGTGCACCGGTACGACCGGCTGGTGCTCTCCATCGCGTTGAAGTACACCATGAATGAAGAGGACGCCAGAGACATCTACCAAGAGGCATTTCTCAGAGTCCACCGGGGACTACCGGCATTCAAGGGAAAGAGCCAATTCTCCACGTGGCTCTACCGGGTGGTCACCAACGTGTGTCTGAGTTATCAGAGGAAGATCCGCAAGGTGGAAACCGTGTCGCTCGAAAGCGATGAAGTCGGTCGGGCTGCAGCGGCAACGGTCACCGGGGGCGAGACTCCGGACAGCCTCTTTGGAAACACGGAGATCTCCAAACACATCTCCGACGCGGTTGCGGCGCTCCCCTCCCAGCAACGGCTCGTGTTCATCCTCAAACACTTCCAGGATCTCAAGCTGCGTGAGATCGCCGATATGCTGAACTGCACCGAAGGAACCGTCAAACGATACCTTCACCTTGCGACAAGAAATCTCCGGGCGCAGCTCGAGCGAGTGTTCGAGTCGGAATGAGGTAAGTGAGATGGAACACGAACGATTCACAGAGTGGCTGTGCTTGTCGGTGTTCGACGAATTGGGCGAGGCCGAGAATCTCCTGCTCGAAGAGCACATGAAGTCGTGCGACGACTGCCGGCGGGAACGTGAGAAGATCGTCGGATTGCTCGATTCGATCGCGGCGAGCGGTGCTGGGGAACCGTCGGAAGCGATGCTCGCGAGCGCACGGCAGTCCCTGCGGGCGGCCCTATGGAAAAACGCGATCACGGAAACCAGCATAAGTCAACCGGCCCTTGTGAAATCGTTTTGGGCACGCCTGTCGGGGTACGGTCGCGGGTACCGGATGGGACTCGCCGCGGCGGCGACGCTCGCCATCGGTTTTTTGCTGGGTTACGTCACCTTCTACAACGCACCGTCGGTCGCACCCTTTCCCCAAGAATGGTCGGCCCCGACCGGTCGTAACGCGGGCATATCGGAAATCCAATTTCTGGATGTGAACGCCACCAACGGCGAGGTTGACGTCGTTTACAACCAGATACGCCCGGTACGACTGAAGACGAATGTCGATGACGAGCGGGCACGGGACATCCTTGCCTACGCCCTTCTCAACGACGGAAACCCGGGCGTGAGGCTCAAGGCAATCTCCGCGTTCGAATCGGTCCGGTTGCGTACGCCGCCGGAGGATATGAAGCAAGCCTTCCTCGAAGCGCTGACGTCCGACCCCAACGCGGGTGTGAGACTGCAAGCTCTGCTCGTTTTGCGGACGTTACCGTTCGACGAAGATGTCAAAACAAACCTGCTGTTCGTTCTGTCGCACGATGAGAATCCGGGGATCCGTCTCGCGGTCATGAACTACCTCGCCGAAATCACTATCGAAGGCATCATGCCGGAACAGGAAATGTACGACATCCTCGGGGACACAATGAGGACGGACCAACACGACTCAGTTCGAAACCGCCCGGTTAACCGTATAGAGGAGGTTGAACAGCCATGAAGAGTCTGAGCAGGCTCATGATCACCGCACTGTGTGTTTTCGCTCTTTTGCCGATCAGCAATGCGATCGGCGAATCAACCCCGATCGCAAAATCGTTTGAGGTTGCGAAGGGCGGCAACCTGGTCGCCGACATCGAAAACGCCGGCGCCAGCGTTGACGTCAAGGTGTGGTCCAAGTTGGAGGTAGCCGTCACAGCGAATGGGATCCGCGAACACGACCTCGAGAATCTCAAAATCGAGAAAGTAGGGAACACGGTCAACGTATTCTTCGACCCCGGAAACGGCTGGGAGAATCGCAGACCAGTTCGTTTCACGATAAACGTTCCGTCGGAATTCAATCTCGATGTCGCAACATCGGGTGGTGACGTCGACGTGACGGGATCGATCGAGGGCACGGTGGAGGCAGCTACCGCCGGTGGAGATATCACAGTCGACGACGTGAACGGCACCGTTGAACTCCGAACGGCCGGCGGTGATATCACAGCGGGTAATGTAGACGGCGACGCCCAGCTAAAGACGGCCGGCGGTGACATCGAGGTCGGCGACGTGACGGGAACCCTCACCGCAGCCACGGCCGGAGGTGATATCGATGCCGGCAAGGTAACGAAAGACCTTGCCGCGCAGACGGCGGGTGGCGACATCACCTGCGCCGGTGTCGGTGGGGAGGCGGAAGTGGAGACGGCCGGTGGAAGCATCGAACTCGGGGTCGTCAAAGGCGAAGCGAAAGCGAAGACTGCCGGTGGCAACATCGAGATTCTCGGCGCAACCGGCGAGGTAGCCGCCGCCACGGCAGGCGGTGACATCAAGCTGGCTGGAATCACGGGCTCCGTGAATGCGGAGACGGCAGGCGGCGATATCTACGTAGAACTGGTCCCCACCAACGCGTTTGTAAGCAGCATGGAAACCAAAGGCGGAGACATCGGGCTCTATCTGCCCGCCAACGCCAAAGCGACGATCGAAGCGCGAATCCGGTTGCGGGATTGGAACCGGCGCGATACCGAAGAATACGACATCCTATCGGATTTCGAGGCCGAACTACACGACAAGAGCGAGCGCGAGGTGAGAGCGCGGTATGTCATCAACGGCGGCGGCAAGGTCATCAAAATCGAAACCGTAAACGGCAACATCGAGATTCGAAAACAATAGCGGACGGGTTTGGCGCGGCGAGGCGGCAGGCGCGGGAGGTGAGCTGCCGACCAGAATGGTGCACATCCATCATTCTGGTCGGCCGGCCGGGTTGGTGTCCGAAATCGCCGACGATCCACGCCCCCACTAGCCAGTCTCCTTCAAAAGCACGACCCCTTGTTCGTTTGTGCGAGCGTGACCCGGGCCACGGAAATCCACGGGATATCCGATGAAGCTCCTCCATTGGCCCATCGTCGGAACGAGGCCGGTGATCTTTGGCGGCGCGCGCCGGCCCAGCGATGGCTAGCACATCAGAGCAGTCACCTTCAGGGAACTGGCGATACCGGCGAAAGCCACATGGTGTCCGTGGATGTGCCCCGGATGGTAAAAATGGCGTCCCCAACGGGATTCGAACCCATGTTGCCGCCGTGAAAGGGCGGTGTCCTAGTCCAGGCTAGACGATGGGGACGCCGAACGCGATATCGAGAAGAGTCCGGAAAACCGCAGGCAACGCGCGCAAGCACCCCAAGGTAATAGCAATACGACAGTTGTGTCAACTAAAAAGTCGGCCGGCCGCTTGGGCCCGCCGACTTCCACGATGCGCTTGCCTTCCCTGTGGGTTGGGTGGGGTCTCTCTGCATTGATCCGCTGGCGTCCTGCCGTCAACCGAGCTTGCGGATTATTCCAATTACTCTCCCGAGTATCCGCACACCCGGCGATGCCAGGTCCAGCCGCTGGCTTCGACCGTTTCCCGAGCTGACGCTCGCGTTGCCGTCACGTATCTCGTAGCGTCCGACTGCGGTCCCTTCGCCGACTGCGACCGCCACGATGTCGCCGTCCGTGCCGTTGCGCTCCGGGTCGACGACGATCAAATCGCCGTCAACAATATGGGCGTTCTCGCAGCAATCTCCATGAACGCGCATCATGAAGGTCTTCGCGCCGTCAAATAGTTCCCGGTCCAACGAGTACGTGGCTTCACAACCATCGAGCATCACCGTAGAGTGAACAGCCGTCGCCTCATCCACAAGCGGCATCGAGATCACGTTCTCCGGCAGAGCCGAGCCGTTGACGCCGACTCGCGGATACAGGAAGCGAATTGCGCGCGACTTGTCTCGCCCTCGCTCGATGTACCCTTTGCGCTCCAAGGCCTGGAGATGCTGGCTCACACTACGGGGCGACCGTAATCCGGTCGCCTTACATATCTCGCGGACGGTCGGCGGATAACCAATGTCCCGGGTGAAGGAATCCATGTATTCAAGAATCTCCTTCTGCCGGCTCGTGAGAGGCTGTCTCTCCATCACTGCGCGCACCTCCTTCCGCTGCGATGATCTCCACTGCGTCGCACACCTTTCTCCCTTCACGCACCCTTACTTTTCCTCGCACCAGTACGTGATCCCCGTTGGTCGGTGGCTCGCCGGATCGACCGACGGCATCACGGGACGCGAAGACCGGCACGGACGCACTGGAATCGAACAGCATGAAGAACCAGGTCTCATCTCCCGAACTGGTCCTGAATGAGTGGAGGTCTCGTATGCGCCCGACCAGTTCGACCTCGGAGGCGCTCGAGTGGGGGAAGAACTCCGCTACGGACGGTAATACGCGAAACCGCCCTCGTATGTTGCTTCCCCGCATGTATTTTCCGGGAATCTTCCCGCCCTCCTGGCCGGGCAGCCGGAGGTCCAGTTGCCGTTCATCGCCCTGGGGCGGCTCCGCTTCGGGCGCCGGCGCAGGAGTCGGCCCAGGGGACGGGGGCGGCGAGGGCCCGGTATCGATCGCTCCGGACCGGACAAGACTCTCAATTTCTTCATTGGTAATGAATTCCGGCCTTACCCGGCGCAGGAAGTCCTCGAGACCGCGGAATTTCCCTTCCCCCCGGACGCTCAGGATCTCGCCTATCGCCCGCTCGCTGAGGCCCTTCACCCACCCCAGCGGTGCCCGTATCAACCCGCGCTCCTCCCGGAACTCCCGGCCGCTGTGGTTCACGTGCGGGCCAACCAGGAGACTTTCGGCCGCCACTGTCTGCATGTACGCCGAAAAACGCGACTCCTGCTCGCGGTGTTCGTTCAAAAGCGCCGCGAGAAAGGCGGCGCGGTGATGGTGCTTGAGCCACAGCATCCGGTGGACCAGGAGGGCCTCCGCCACGATCTGCTGACGGTCGAGCGCCCGGTCCGCGTGGAACAGAATCCGGTTGAACCAGGCCTTCGCCGTCTCCATCGGC
>JBGSIK010000541.1:0-3938 GCA_041742575.1 Candidatus Krumholzibacteriia bacterium | reverse complement strand
GAGTGCTTCGAAAGAGGTATCCGGTCTAGCCTTCGGCCTTCTTCTCCGTCTTGTACAGAGCCTTGCGTTCAGCCGGCAGAGGATGGGCGATTTTCTTCGCCATCTCGTCGTACTTGAACGCCTTGAACGTCGGGCTCTCCTGGTTATGGCAGCCGACGCACACCTTCTCGCTCGGAATCACGAGGCCGACGGAAGCCGCGGCGATCTCACCCCTGGTGATCCCTTCCATGGTCGCTTTCTTGTTGTAGTCGCCACCCGCCCCATGGCACGCCTCGCATCCCACGCCCTCTTCGATCGTGTACTTGGGGCCCAATAACTCAGCCGCCACGCCAAACGCGGTCACGTGGCATTTCAAGCATTTATCGGACTTCTGCGGGTCCTCTATGCCGAGCTTCTTCGCGACCGCCTTCGCCTCCTCGCCGGCGAGCATCGTATATGCCTTTGCGTGCTCGCTCTGCGACCAGAGCAGGTACTGCTGGCCCTGAGGCTCCGTCTTGTGGCAGAGCTTGCATTTCTCCGATCCGATGTACTGGTGCTGCGGTTTCTCCTCGGCGCCCGTCGTGAGCGCGCCGAGCCCTGCTACCAGGGCTGCAGCGATTACCACGGGCAGTACCAGCGACTTGCGCGTCATTTCGACTCCTTTCGTGAACCGCTCCCGGCGCGTCGGGCGAATGGCCCCCCGATCGCGCCCGAAGCGGACCGCTCAGCGCGTCGGTGGAAGCTCCTTCGAGAACTGGGCCTCGATCCGCTCCCGGTAGCTGGGCCCAGAGTTGTACGCGCAGAACGGGTAAATTCGCCCGTTGGGAGCGGCGTAATGGATCACGCACCGGCGCACGCGGTCCAAGTTGTAATTATACCGATCTTGGAAGTGCATCGAAAGAAGAATCAGGAACCGCCACTCGCGTGTTTTTCCAACTTCGCTCCGGCTGTGGATGAGCGTAGGAGCCAGAGCGCCGATCAAATCGCCGAGCTTCATCCCGGGCGGGGCGTTTTCCTGGCGATAGTACCTCCGCAGGACGTTGAACGCCTGCGCGAATCGCACCGGCCGCTCGATGATGCTCTTGACTTTTCGGGACAGCTGGTCGAGCTCGATCATCGCGCCTTCGAGGTCGATGAACCGCGTGATCGGGTAGGCCTCGCCCTTCCGGTTGACGATGAGGAAGCAGCCCACTCCGCAGTCGGAATGGCAGCTGATGGTCATGATAGCTTTCCCGCTCAGCGCTTCCATCATCCGCGACAGCGGGGACACGAACGAGAGCGGATACCAGTCATGCATGGGATGGGCAATGCGAGTCTGCTCCCAGACGTCCCAGCACACGTCCGATAGCGTGTAGCGCATTCGCATCCGCTCTTGGTGCGATATACGGCCGGTGAACGAAACCGGCTGGAAAGATATAGCGTTGACGATGTCGAGGTAATCGATACCGGTTCTCAGGATGTCGCCCACCTGATCGTCGTTCACTCCCCGCACCAAAGTGGGAACGAGCATCACCCGGATTCCAGCCTTCCGGCAGTTCTCCAGACAGCGGCGTTTGAGGTCCAAGAGTTTGGCGCCGCGCGTGGTCTGGTAAGTCTCGTCCCGCACGCCGTCGAACTGCAGGTATATCGCGTCCAGCCCCGCCGCCTTGGCTTTCTTGACGAACTCCGGGTTCTTGGCGAAAGTGATCCCATTGCTGGCGATCATGCAGTATTGGAACCCCACCCGCTTGACTTCGGAGACGGCCCACAGAAAGTCGGGATGGATGGTCGGCTCGCCTCCGGAATACTGGATAGTGTGACAGCGCTGCGGCCGCACGGACCGTACGTTCTCGAGCATGGCTGTGATTTGCTCGCGGCCGGGCGTGTAGTCGAATCCTGCCACGTTTGCGTTGGCGAAACAGTACGGGCAAGTGAGGTTGCACCGGTTGGTCAGGTCGATGATGGTCATGCACGCGGTGCTCACGTGGTGGGCGCAAAGCCCGCAGGCGTCGGGGCAGTCATCGGGCGCCGGCACCTGGGGGTTCTCGATCCCATCGGAATCCCCGAACGTCCACCGCTCCATCTTGAGGTACATCCCGACGTCGCTATAGATGAGGTCTTCGAAACGGCCGTGGGTCGGGCACTCCTTGGTGATGAATACCTTCCCATCCCGTTCGAACAGACGAGCGGTGAGGCGTTGCTCACACTCGGGACAGATCGAAGGGACTTCCTTGGGCAGTCCCTTTGGTGTGGCCTGGGTGGTGATCTCCGGTTTTTCTTTTCTGGTTCCGCCGATGAGGTTTCTGACGGCGTCAGTCCATGCGGATGACCGCTTTGCTTCCGCTGCACGCGCTTCTCGCATGTTTTGGCCTCCCTTCTACGAGGTTGATGGAGCGGATCGAAAACATCCCGCTTGCCACTTTCGGCGAAGGAGCCGATGTGGGATGGCGTGTATATTTTGCCACGTTCGCGTCTTCTGTAAAGGGGGTATTTGAGCCGGGCCGGAATGAGATTGTGAAAGGGAGAACTTGGGGTACGGCACGGGGAGTGCGTTGCGGCGCCGGACTCATTTTGTTAGTCATTCAGTAGTTGTGAGTTGTGCGGCGGCACCGGCGCGCGTACTCTTTATGGGAAACCATCGAAGGAAAAGAGAACAAATGAAATCCATTCGGTCCAAAATCTCGCTCCTGTCGGTGATTGCGCTGGTGGCGGCGGGAACATCGGCTCCGCTCTTTTCGACGGAGACGCCGCCGACCGGAACCCAAGCGGGTATGCGCGGCATCTTTCTCACGCTCGTGACCGCATACAGTTATAGCCTCGATCCGCAGGCATTCGAGGACCCTTCAAACCGCACGCGCGTCCGCGAAGCGCTGAGAGCGCTGTCGGCGAACGCGAGTGAGTTCGAGGGGCACGGCGGCGGGCTCAATCCCAGCTTCGGTTATCTGCGGCACTCGCTGGCGCGGGACGCGCGGGATGTCGCCGGCCGCTTCGATCGCGGCCAGTACATGGGGGCGCGCTTCGTTCTCGGCGAGATCGTCCAGAACTGTGTGACCTGCCACACCAAGCTTCCCGCAAGGACGAGCTTTGAGCTCGGCGCCGAGTTCACAAAGCAAGCCGAAATCCACAAGCTCCCGCCGGTCGAGCGCGTCAATCTGGAAGTGGCGGCGCGACAATTCGCGGTCGCGCTCGATACCTACGAACAGTTGTTCGCCGAACCCAAGACGACGCCGGAGACGCTGGAACTGGTGAACGCTTTCGCCGGGTATCTGAGGGTGTGCATCGGCGCGCTCAACGACACAAAGCGGCCGCTTCGAGTCTTCGAGGCGTACAGCCAACGGTCCGACCTCTCGCCGGCGCAGCGAGAACTGGTTGCGGGGTGGGCCGCCGCGCTTGAGAATACGGACCTCGAGAAGAGCGCGAGGAACGAGCTGCCGACGGCACGGCGGCTCGTCGCGGAAGCGGAGGCGGCGCGCAAAAACGGAGAGGACCGTTCCCGCCTGGTGGACTACGTGGTCGCGACCTCGCTGCTCCACCGTTTCGTAGAGACCAATCCCCAAAACGCGAGCGATCTATCCGAGGCCTATTACCTCATGGGGGTGGCGGAGTCCCGGATCACGCGCTCGTACTGGATATCGGAGACCGATTACCTCCTGGAACAGGCAATCCGCTCCAATCCGAAAACGGCGGTCGCGAAGCAGGCGTACGCGTTCCTGCGCGAACACTCTATTTCTGCTCACCAGGAATCGTCGGCGCGCGAAGTCCCGCCGGAATTCCGCGCCAATCTCGAAGAACTTCGCAAGCTGATCGAGGAGTGAGACAACCTGCGCGAGGGGCGGCCGGCCACACGGGCACTCGCGGGCACGTGATGGGCAGCAGCACGCGGGTCCTGTCGCCGATCACCCGACGCGGAGCTAGTCTGTAGCGCTTCGGGCGCTACGCAGCCCCACGCGTGCTCGCTAACGCTCCGCTCGCTTTGGGGG
>JBGSIK010000540.1:0-4436 GCA_041742575.1 Candidatus Krumholzibacteriia bacterium | reverse complement strand
CCCAGGCCCAGGATCGCGTCGTGTTCGCTGCCCGAGATAATCGGACGCGTGGTATCGTTGCTGTCCGAGGACGCGGCCAAAAAAGGAGTGAAGCTGGAAGTAGTGCCCGCTGCCGACGCTGTTCGTTGCGAGGCGGACGCGGGCCAGCTCACGCAGGTGATCCTCAACGTTGTCCTGAACGCGATTCAGGCATGCGGCGAGGGGGACGAGGTGCGACTGGAGCTCGGGCGCGAAGAACCGGCGGACCCGGGGTACGCCAGGGTCGTCCGGATCGACGTCGTGGATTCCGGTCCCGGCGTGCCGGCGCAAATCCGGAAGAGCCTCTTCGACCCGTTCGTTACCACGAAGTCGCGCGGCACGGGACTGGGACTCGCGATCAGCCAGCACATCGTGGAGGAGCATCATGGGACGATCGAATGCGAGTTTCTGGAGAGGGGGACGCGTTTTTCGATCCGGCTTCCCCAACACGAACCCGCGGAGCTCGAGAACCGCACCAAGGAATAGAGCAGGAGGACGGCGATGACGAAGTCCATTCTGATCGTAGACGATGAGAAGACGATTCGTTGGTCGTTGAGCGAGGCGCTTCGAGATCAGTACGAGGTTGCCGACGCAGACGGCGCGGAGTCGGGCATTCGCACTTTCAGGGAGAAGTCTCCCGATTTGATACTGCTCGACATGAGGCTTCCGGACGGAAACGGTCTGGATCTGCTCAAAGCGGTGAAAAGCGAGGACCCGACCGTTCCCGTCATCATGATGACGGCGTACGGCGAGGTCGAGACTGCCGTGGAGGCGATGAAGAACGGTGCGTATGACTTCGTCCTCAAACCTTATTCGCTGGAAAAGCTGCGGGTCTCGATCGCCAATGCCCTGGAGACGCACCGTCTGAAGAGCGAGATCGCCTACCTCAAGTCGGGCAGCACGGGACGCAATTTCTTCAAGCAGTTCATAGGCCAGAGCAAGTACATGGCCGAAATCTTCGAGAAGATACAGAAGATCGGCCAGAGCAAAGCTAATACGATCCTCATCACGGGCGAGAGCGGAGTGGGAAAGGAGCTCGTGGCGAGGGCCATCCACGCCTGTTCCTACGATGATCCTCGGCCCTTCATGGAAATAAACTGTGCGTCGGTGCCGGAGACTCTGCTCGAAAGCGAACTTTTCGGTTACGAAAAAGGGGCGTTCACGGACGCCAAGACACGCAAGAAAGGGCTGGTGGAACTGGCGGAAGGCGGCACGCTCTTCCTGGATGAAATCGGGGAGATGGGTGTGACGCTGCAATCGCGGTTGCTTCGGGTTCTGGAGAACAAGACATTCCGGCGTGTGGGAGGTCTCAAGGACCTGCATGTGAACACGAGATTCATATCGGCCACCAATAGAGACCTCGAGCAGGCGATCGAGGACAAAGTGTTTCGCAAGGACCTCTACTACCGGCTCAAGGTCATCCCGATTCACGTGCCCCCGCTACGCGCGCGCAAAGAAGACATCCCCATGCTGGCGAATTTCTTCGTGGAGCGCTACAACCGGGAACTCGGAAAACAAGTGAAACCGGTGGGCAGGGAGGTGCTGGAGGTGATGCTGTCTCACGACTGGCCCGGCAACGTCCGCGAGCTCAAGAACGTCATTGAACGGGCGATGCTGCTGGATGCCGAAGAAGAGATCCTGGTTGAGCATCTTCCGGCCGAAATACGCGGCGACGCGGATGCGCCCGTGGTCAAATCGTCGGCCTCGTTGCTCGACTCGTTTTTCCCGATGACGCTGCGCGAGCTGGAACGTGTCCAGATCGAGAAGACGCTGAAACAAACGGCGGGCAACAAGTCGAAGGCGGCCGTCATACTCGGAATCTCCCGGCAGACATTGCGAGAGAAGCTCAAGGCGTTCCATGATCCACGGGAAGGTTCGTGCGACGCTGGCGAGTGAAGCTCTGGTCTGGACCGGTTCTTACCCCTCCGCATGGATACTGGTCATCCCTTTGGCCGCGAGTTCGCGTCATCACGTCTCGCCATCGCCGAGGCCAACTCATTTGATTTGAAACCGTTGCGCGTGTAGCCGGAAAGACCTGCCGGTGCCGGAGTTCGTTGCCGGGTCGTGGCATGTCGCTTGCGTTGACCCCCCGGTCGGGGAGCGCGTGGGAGAACGCGCTCTCGAACGATGGAGAAGACGGGCATGGACCGGAACACGGCGTTGCTGCGCATTCTGAAATCCCACACCGAGTCGGAGTCGACGCTAAGGACGGTCGCGAATTCGCAGCGGCTCCACGAAGCGAACGCGGCGTCCGTCGGCGACCTGGGGCTCTTCCTCAATCTCGAGGGGCTGTTTTCGCTCCTGGTGCACGGCGGGAAGAACTGCCTCGGGCCCATCAAGGGGTACGCGTCTCTGATCCAGGATGACAACGAGTGCGACTCCAACAGCCGTCGCTGGGCCGACAAAATCATTTACAGCGTGGAGCGAATCGAAGGGTACTTCGAGTGGCTCGATGCCTTCCGACTCGGTGGGGTAGTCGGGCTCGGCAATTGCTCCTGGCGACGCATCATCGCGGGGGTGATGGAGCGGTCCGCCGGCGCCAACACTCTGTGTGTGCCCGTAGAAATCTCGTGCGAGGTCGACGAGCCTTTCCTCCAGCACGCAGAACTACTGAAGCGCGTCCTCGGGCACGTGATAACGAACGCCTTCGAAAGCGTGGACGACAAGGGAAAGGTCGTGTTTTCCGCCGCGCATGGAACCCGCCGGGGATTCGTGATCAGGATCTCCGACACGGGTTGCGGGATCGATGGCGCCAACGCCGGTTTGATTTGGAAACCATTTTACACCACGAAGCGTGACCATATCGGTCTCGGCCTTTCATACGTTGCGGCGGCGGCTCCCGTTCTCGGTATGGACGTGGAAGTAGACTCGACGCCAGGCCGGGGGACCACCGTCACGCTCATCCTGGCGAGCCAAGGAGGATAACTTGAAGCGGAGACTGTTGATCGTGGACGACCTCCCTGCGGTAAGAGATTTTTTCGTAGACGCACTGCGATCGGATTACGACGTTGTGTGTGCGGAGAGTGGAGTGGAAGCGCTCGACTTGTTGTCGTCGGAGCCGGTCGACATGCTGGTTACCGACATCGCGATGCCGGATATGAGCGCGGAGGCGCTCACAAAACGGGTCAAGGAGCGCTACCCCCAGCTGCCGGTGGTGGCAGTTACCGCGTACGGCAACGTGGATAGCGCCGTCAAGCTCATGAGGCTCGGAGCGTTCGACTACATCGAAAAGCCGTTCACGATCAAGAGGCTCAAGCACACCATTGGCAGGGCATTCGAGATCGCCTCTCTCCGCAACGAGAACCGCGCTCTCCAGATGCGTCTCGGGGAGCAAGATCAAGTGAAAGCGTTGGTCGGTAACTCCGTCGCGCTCCAGCAGGTTCGGGAAAAAACCAAGCTGGTTGCGCGCACCAGCGCAACCGTCCTCATCACGGGCGAGAGCGGCGTGGGCAAGGAACTGGTCGCGCAGGAGGTCCATCGGCTCAGTGACCGGTCGGACCAACCGTTGGTGAAGGTCGACTGCGCGTCGATTCCGGTCTCGCTTCTCGAGAGCGAGCTCTTCGGGCGCGAAGAAAGGGCGTCTGCCGGCGCTATCCACTCCGAACCGGGCAAGTTCGAACTGGCCGATCACGGAGCCATCCTCCTCGCCGAGGTTGGAGAAGCGGGGCACGTGATCCAGGCCAAACTCCTGCGCGTCATCCAAGAAGGCGAATTCGATCGTGTGGGCGGATCGAAACCGATCAAGGTGGATGTGCGCGTGATTGCCACGACGAGCAGAGACCTCAAGGATGAAATCAGCAAGGGGCGGTTCCGCGAGGATCTCTATTATCGCCTCAACGTCGTGCCGGTGGAGGTCCCCCCGCTTCGCGACCGCCGCGAGGACATTCCTCTGCTCATAGGCCACTTCATCGACATGTTTTCGAGGAAGAACGGGGCCCACGCCATCAAGCTCACAGAGAGCGCCGTTCAGAAGTTGGGCAACGCTTGCTGGAAGGGGAACGTGCGGCAACTGGAGAACATGATCGAGCGGGCGGTGATCCTCAAAGGCGGTATGACACTGGACGCCGACGATTTCCAGTTCGAAAACGACCGCGATGAGCAGCTCTCCCGGCTGGAGCACGCGTTCCGGCATGGAACGATCAGCGAGATGGAGAAGCTCATGATTCTCAGTCGTCTCAAGGACAACGGCGACAACCGGACCCGGTCCGCGGAGTCGCTCGACATCAGCGTGCGAACCTTGAGGAACAAGCTCAACGAGTACAGCGTTCCCAAAAAGGGGCGGGTGTCGAGGGAAGAGACGCCCGCCGTCTAGTGTTCTGTCCCGGAAGTAGCTAATCATGTCGCGCGGGTGGCGCCGATGGGGCCCCAGACGCGCAGACGTCTATAGCGCGTCTGACGCAAGCAGCCCGTCGCGAGCG
>JBGSIK010000539.1:0-1838 GCA_041742575.1 Candidatus Krumholzibacteriia bacterium | reverse complement strand
AAAATCGCTTGTCACCATCAGGGGGGGCACCTATTCTGTAGCAATCGCGGCGGGCGGCACGCCCGCCGCCCGGGAGGAACCGCCCACGTGGTCGCACTTGCGTGTTTTCTGATCGCGTTCACGCTGTCGTATTTCGGCACGCTGGCGCTGCTCCACCTGCCCACGGGCCGTGGATTCGTGGACGTGCCCAGCGAGCGCAGCTCGCACGAAGCGCCGAAGCCGAGAATCGGCGGTATGGCCATCGTCGTCTCCTTCTACGCCGCCTACGGTTTCCTGGTGGTGGCGGCGCCGGCGACACGCGTCTTCGCGCCGCTGGCGATCGGCGCCGGCATGCTGTTCGTGACCGGGGTGGTGGATGACTGGCGCGGACTGGGAGTGAAGGTGCGGTTCGCGGTGCAGATCGTGGCGGCGCTGGCGATGGTCTACTTCGGTGTGGTTTTGGACCACGTGCATGTGCCGGCGGTGGGGGACATCGCGCTGGGGTGGATGTCGGCCCCGGTCACGGTGCTGCTGGTGATGGTGAGCGTCAACTTCTACAACTTCATCGACGGTATCGACGGGCTCGCGGGTGGAAGCGCCTTCATCGCGTCAGGATTCCTCGCGCTGATCGCGGCGATGCTGGGACACGGCGCGCTCGCCCTGATTTTCTTGGCGGTGGCCGGCAGCGCCATCGGGTTCCTGCACTTCAATTTTCCCCCGTCGCGCACGTTCATGGGCGACAGCGGGAGCACGTTTCTGGGATACTTCTTCGCTTACGTTGCCGTCTGGGGCAACCGGCTCACCCCCGAGCTCCCGGTGTTCATAACGCTCCTGGTGCTGTCCTCGCTGTATCTGGACGCCGGGCTCACCCTCGCCGGCCGGTTGATGCGCCGTGAGAACGTCCTGCGTCCGCACCATACTCATTATTATCAGCGGCTGCTCTCGCTCGGGTTCAATCACAAGCAGGTCACGCTCCTGGAGTACCTCCTGGTGATCCTGCTCGGTGTGAGCGCGGTCGTGTACTACAAGGCGGGCGGATTCTTTCCGCTTTTCTTGAGCGTGTGCTGGTTCACGCTGTTCACACTGCTGGTCATGAAGATCCGCGGTCTCGAGCGGGGCGACAAGATGTTCTGGGAGCGGCGGACGCTGTTCATGGTCGCCTTGGATCTCGTCCTGATCACGGCCGCCTACCTGGGTGCGTACTTCCTGCGGATGAACTTCCGCTTCACCGACGCCGAGGGCACGGCCGTTCTGCGCGCGCTCCCGATCGTGCTCGTGGTCCGGAGCGCCGTGTTCTACCGCTACGGTCTCTACCGGAGCGTGTGGAAATACACCAGCACCGCCGATATCGTCCGGATACTCAAAGCGGTTACCGTCGGCTCGGCCATCATTCTCACCGCGGTCGTGCTCCTGTACCGGTTCGTCGCCTTTCCGCGAACGCTCTTCATCATCGAGTTCTTCCTGCTCACGCTGCTCGTTCTCGGGTCCCGGTTTTCTTTCCGCATCTTCCACGAGATCGGCAAGGAAGCGCATGGCGCCAACGTCCACCGGTACGGGATCATCGGCGCCGGCGATCTCGGCGAGCGGTTGGCGCGCGAGATACGAAACGACCCCACGCGGTCGGCCGTGGTGAATTGCTTCATCGACGACGATCCCGGGAAAATCGGCCTGATGCTCCACGGCGCGCCCATCGTCGGACCGCTCTCGAAGCTCTCCGAGGTTTGTGGAGCGCGACGCCTCGATACCCTGGTGCTCGGCATCGCGGAGGTGGAGGCGGGCAAGCTCGGCGAAATCACGCGACAGGCCAGAGCGGCGGGCGTGCCGCTCGAGGCCCGGCACAGCGCGCTCTGGCGTCGCGA
>JBGSIK010000538.1:0-2203 GCA_041742575.1 Candidatus Krumholzibacteriia bacterium | reverse complement strand
GGGGGGCGTCAATGTACGTGCTCTTGAGCTTGACCAGCTGCCGGTAATCCAGGAGCAAGCGCGGGACCTCGTGCTGGCCGGCCAGACCTGAGAGTACATCGACGTCGGTCGAGTAGCCCGTCTTGGTCTTCCGCGCCGGTCTGAGCTTCAGCTTGTCGAACAGCACCTCCCGCAGCTTCGCGGTGGAATTTATGTTGAATCGTTCACCCACGAGGCCGTAGATGCGCTCTTCGAGCTCGCCGATCTCGCGCGTGTAGCGGGTGGAAAGCGAACTCAAGAACGCCGCGTCGACTTTCACGCCGGTCATCTCCATCCCCGTGAGCACCTTCTCCAGCGGCATTTCGACGTCCCGGAACAGAGGCAGCACCTGCGAGGCCTCGAGCAATTTCTGGAACACGTGCTTGAGCCGCAGCGTGTAATCCGCGTCCTCACACGAATACGGCGTGACTTTGGCCAGAGGAATCCTGCGGATGTCCTTCTCGCCGCGATAACGCCCGTCGAAGAGGGCCTTGAACGGGATCATCTCGTGACCGCAGAACTCGAGCGCGAGCGAGTCGAGACCGTGGCTCTTCCTCCCGGGATCGAGGCAATAGGACGCGATCATGGTGTCGAAGCCGATCCCCGACAGCGGCATCCCCGCTCGGTCCAGAACGATGGCGTCGTACTTTATGTTCTGCCCGATCTTCGCGGGACGTTGGCGGCGGAAGAGGGGCCCGAGTGCCTCGCGCACCGCTTCCAAGGACAGGCCCGGCGATTCCTCCGCCGGGATGAGGGACGCCGTGCCGGCGTCGATGCGGCTCCGGACCGGAACGTAGTACGCCTCGCCCGGACGGCGCGAAAGCGCCACCCCTGCGAGCACCGCGCGCATGGGGTCGAGGCCGGATGTCTCCACATCGACCGCGAACTCGTCCGCCGACTCGAACTCGGTCACCAGCTTCCGCAGCGCATCGAGCGTATCCGCCACGCGATACCCGTTGATCCCGGACCCCGCGCCGTTCTCATCCCCGGCTTCGGGTGTCACGGCGGCTTCCCCGAAGAGCTGTTCGTGCATGCGCACGAACTCGAGCTCCTCCAGCAGGTGTTCGAACTGCGGCGTGCGCAGCTCGCCTCTGGCCAGGTCGGGAAGTTCGACCTCGAAAGGCACATTGGAATCGAGCACGACCAGCTCACGGGAAAGGCGAGCATCCGCTCGGCCTTCGGCCAGTTTCTGCCGCACCGCCGGAGGCTCGACCGAGTCGAGGTTCTCGTACAGCACGTCCATGGTCCCGTAGGTCTGAAGCAACGTGAGCGCGGTCTTCTGACCGACCCCGCGCACTCCGGGGACGTTGTCGGAGCTGTCTCCCCTCAGCGCGAGGTAGTCCACGATCTGTTCCGGTCCCAGACCGAACCGCGCTTTCACGCCCTCGGGAGATATCTCATCCTCCAGCACGTTCGACCGGCCGGGCCGGATCACATGGACCCGATCGTTCACCAGCTGCAGCAGATCCTTGTCTCCCGATACCACGCGCACCGGCATTTCCGATTCGAATCTCCGCGCCAGTGTCGCGATGAGATCGTCGGCCTCGAAGCCCTCGATCGAGAACTGGGGCACGTTCATGGCCTTCAGCGCGGCGAAAATCAGGGGAAGCTGCGCCGCCAACGAATCGGGGGTCTCCATGCGGTTCGCCTTGTATTCCGCGTACTTCTCGTGGCGGAATGTCTTGCCGACGCTGTCGAAGATGACGGCCAGGTACCGCGGCTGGTACTTCTCCACCATCCCCAGCACCGTGTTGAGGAAACCGAACACGGCGCTGGTCTCCTCGCCCCTGGAGTTCACCAACGGCTGCCGGATGAAAGCGTAGTAGGAGCGGTACGCGAGCGCGTGACCGTCCACCAGGTACAGAGTCATTGTTGCCTTCACCTGCCCGATCAGCGGGCATAGAGTCCGCGGTCGAGGATATAGCGGCGGACCGCCGGGGGAACGAGCGCCTCGATCGACCGTCCGGCACGCACCCGTCGGCGGACCCCGCTCGAGGAGACATCGATCACTGGTGACTCGAAGATAACGAGCGCGGCTTCGCCGGGAACTCGCAGCACCGACACCGATCCTTTCCGCGGGAACACCACCAGGGTCGCCATCGACAGTATCTCCTGGGGCGATTTCCAGAGAGGGAGTTGAACGAGGCTGTCCGCGCCCATGATGAAATAGATGTCGTCGTCGTAC
>JBGSIK010000537.1:0-1709 GCA_041742575.1 Candidatus Krumholzibacteriia bacterium | reverse complement strand
CGCGCCCGTTTGCCGCACCCGATGATCGCTGCCCGATAAGTCGACATCCTATGCCTCCAGTCGGCGTGAGCCGGATCTCAGCCGGCGTCGCCAGGCGTCTGCACCGGCGCGGTGGTCCCCGTGGGTCCCGAAAAGGGGTTGACCACCCGTATCTCCGTCACGCCGGCAAAGTCCGCGCTGTTCTCCGTCACCAGGGTCGGGACCGCGTATGCCACCATTGTTGCCACGAGCTGGAAGTCGAAGTAGCGCTGCCGCGTCACGCCGTACTTCTCGCACAGCTCGAGGGCGAGGCGCACGATATCCGACGTCAGCGGCAGCACGTGGACGGTCCGCAGGAGCGCCACAGATGCGATCTTGGCGGCGGCGATCTGCGGTGTGTCGGGCGGCTGCGTCCTCGGGCCGGTGAGGTTCGGGTACATTTCGGCGAGGTTCTGCACGGAGATGCATCGCTCCACCGCATCGTTCGGCGCGATCAGGATCTCACGCGCTGCCTCCGAACGGGGGTCGTTCTGCAGCGTCGCGTAGATCAGAACGTTCGTGTCGAGGAGCATCTTGCCCTCAGCGACCGGCATAGGTCTCCTCGCGGAAGAACCGGCCCCGGAATGCCGCGGGCGACGTGACGACGGTATCCACGGGGTTGGCCCGGCGGCCGAGGTACTCCTCCACCGCAAGCTCCACAACCTGGCTGACTGGCCGGCGTTCCCGGCTCGCGTAACGCCGCAGCCGCTCGAATACCCGCGCCTCAATAGTTGCTCACGCCACAGCAACGAGCTGCGCTGGCGCCGGTGAAGACCGCCGGGTCCTCCTTCGTGCGGCTCTGCCCCGCGATTCCGGCACGGCTTCGCGCGGTCCGCACGCGTAGCCAAGGGCGGACGCTTACCGCGTAGCACCGTCCACCGATTCCCCTTGCCCGTCCTTCGTCCCAGCCTGTTCAGCACTCGGGCAATCATGTCGTCACCGTAGCGGTGCACCATCCGCCGCATGATCTCCACATCCGCCGCCGTCTTCTGCGTGGCCGCCCCGCCCAATCTGGGAATCTGAAAGCGGGTGTGACTGCCTCCCTTCCAGTGGATCGTGAACACGAGGTCCCCGCCCGACTCATCCGGCCCTACCACGATCTCTTCGATCACCGTACGGATGATGCGCTTCTTCAGCTCCGCGGGACAGCTCAAATTGCCCGATTGCACGATCACCCCTCCTGGCGTCGATTTTCCTAACGGCTGGGGTTCCGATGGCCGAACGGAGGGCTCAGCATACTCCAGAGAGAGGCCTTTCATCCACGATCAGGCTTCAGATCCGCGCGGGCAACGGATAAGCGTTCCTCCTCATTCGATCATTTCCCGCCACTGCAAAATGGTCTTGGCCATATTGCAATATAATGAAATACTGTTGCCATGCTTGATCGTGCGCTCTATTCAACCATCTGGAGAGAGCTATCCGCTGAAAAAAGCATGGTGCTCCTTGCGGGACCCAGGCAATGCGGGAAAACGACCCTTGCGCGCTCGCTGTCGGAGTCCTTCGCGAACAAGCTGTATTTCAACTGGGACATCGCAACCGACAAGCGGAGGCTGATCGAGAATCCCCACTTTTTCGAGGAGCTCGTCAGGAGAGACTCTTCCCGTCCGCTGGTCATTCTCGACGAGATCCACAAGTACAAGGACTGGAAGAACTACCTGAAAGGCATCTACGACCGCTTCCACGCCGAATTC
>JBGSIK010000536.1:0-9123 GCA_041742575.1 Candidatus Krumholzibacteriia bacterium | reverse complement strand
CAGGCTTCGCAGGCGAGAGACCAGTTCCCGGTCGGAGAGACTCTTGAGAGCATGCATCGAGGACCTCCCGGTTGGACGGTACGACGTGAGCAACCTGGGAGGTGGGTTGCGGAATTTGTAATAAATATAACACGCGGTTTTTCGGCGCTCGTACGGGGCACGAGGACGCGAGAGCCAAGGCGAGACAATGAAAAAGCTAAAACTCGATGAGAACGCGCCCTTGCAGCGCCGTTCGAGAGAACAGCGGGCTATCTGAAGAGGATCAGTACGGTCGGAACGCCGCCTCCAAAATTCTCGTCAAGTTATTTCTCTCGGACGACGGAATATTTTTTCGTCCCGGCGAAAAACCGCGGTATCAGGAGACAACCGCGGTCCTCAGTCCTGCCGAACAGTGATCACGTCCGACATCCCGCCGTTTCGCACGCGACCCGCCCAGCGGTCAACCACCGAGCTTGGCGATGAGGGCGTCCATCTCCGCTTTGACGGTCCGCGCCCGCTCCCAGGTCTCCTTCACGAAGCCGTCGTCTGGGGCTTGTGTGTTCGCCTCGCTATAATCCCGGATGATCTTCTTGCCGCGGATGTCGTCCCGTTCTTTCGCCTGGTGCGTGTCGCGGGCCATGCGCTCATGAATTTCCGCGACCCGCCTGAGGTTGTCCTCGACCGGTCGCGCGCCGTAGCCTTCCGCGGTGATGAGACCGCGCCGGTACTCCCAGTCGGCATCCTTGGTCACATCCTTATATATCGACGCGACGCGCGCTCGCTCTCCGCCGGCCAACAGCTGGGTAACGCGCGCGGCGAGCCCCTGAAGCGCGAAGTACTCCACATAGAAGTTGTACACTTCTATCGCCTTCAAACGGCTCTTCTCCAGCATGAGGTTCTTGCCGAGTCCCCGTATGTCCTGGTCCGTGTAAAGCTCCTTCACCTTTTCGACGTTCTTCAGCCGGTCCCGCGCAACGACCATCTTCTCGACGATCTCCCTGCGGAACACATCGAACACGAACTGCGTCCGTCTCGCCTTGTTCCGCTTCTTGTATTTCCCCTCGTTTCTGAGCACGGAATAGAGATTCTCGGAAAGAACCCACGCGGGGAAGATTTCGTTATACGCAGGCGGAACGCCTTCGATAGCCCTGGACGGCTTGTTGATGAGCGAAAACGGGAGATCGACCTTCTGCGGAAGCGTATCGACGGCGGTAGCGACGAGACTGTACGGGGCGTCCGTGAAATCGGACGGGAACTTGATGTTGACGCCGAGGCCGAAGAAGAATCCCTCCCCGCACCAGATTTCCTGGTCCGGAGCTTTAGAGGTGTGGTTGGATCCGACGTTGGCGCCGTAACCAACGTTCCCCTTGCCCTCGGGCCACAGCGCGGCGATAAGCATGGCCTGGTGGTGGAAACCGACGAACGGCCCGATGAGCGACGCCGTCACTTCTCCCTCGGCCACGCCGGTGTTGGGACCGATGATGCTCTGTGTCACCTTGCCGTGCCGCTCCACGTGCGAGTGCTCGGTGAGCACCGAGTCGTCCACGATAGCCATGGATGTGACATCGCAGCCGTACTGCAGGCACGAGTTGCGCACGTACGCGCCGTGGCTAATGCCGGTGCGCTCTTCCGGAGTGCTCAGGAGCGTGCAATTCTGCACCACGTTCGCGCCGTCGATCACGGCGCCCTCGCCCACGTACACATCCTCGACTCTCGCGGTATGGCGGATGACGCCGCCGCGCTCGATAACGCCGAACGGCGCACTGCATGAATCGACGTAGGACTTGACGAACCCCCGGTATGCATCGAGGAACTCCCGATCTCCTCTTCGCGTGGCGACGGCCGTCGCCACAGGGATCGTGATCTCAGCGTATGAAGTGACTTCCCTGCCTCCGGTCTCGATGCCGATCGCGATTTCCCTGCCGTTGCCGAATGCGCATTTCGGGGAAGCGGCCAAAACTCCCGCGTCGAAAACGACACAACGTTCCTTGAGAATGTAGTTGGAGACGAGGGCAACATCGGAGACAAAGCAGCCGTTTCCGATCTCGGAGTTCACGATGGTGCTGTTGTAGATCCCGTTCGGGAGTGACGCCGTCGTATCCACGGGCACCTCTTCGCCTGCGAACACGCCCAGCACGCAATCGCCGAAAAATGCGCTGTTGACGATGAAGGCCGGCGTGAACCCCTCGGCCACGAGAACCCTGCCCCAATCGGTAGAACGGTTGCCGCGGGATTTCAGCGCGTCGACCTCCCGTTCCGTGAGGCACCGAACGCGGTCGCCGAACAGGCGGCTTCGCCCCTGAGACCCTTTGAGGGCCCGCAGGGAAGCGATGAATTGCGAGGTTCCCAGCAGCTCCCCGACGAGAGATTTCAGATTATCGTTCATACTCGCATGATCCTTTTCGCCGGCCCTCCGCGCGCGACCGGCCTACGCACGCAGACGGCTTCGCAGGCCGCCGTTAGCGACCGATCTGTTTCCGAACGACGTGCTTGTTGTCACGGATCCAGTTGTAATACTCCTTCCGTTTCAACTTCGACGCCGCCTCTTCATCCAACACCACCATCACGAAGCTGTGGAGCTGCAGCGCCGATGCCGTAACCTGGCTGGTGACGGGGCCCTCGATGAACTCGTGGCACACATCGGCCTTGCCCTTTCCGCTCGCGATGAGAAGAATCTTCTTGGACTCCATGATGGTGCCGATCCCCATGGTGATCGCGAAACGCGGCACATCCTCCTCCCGGTCGAAGAAGCGGGCGTTGTCCTTAATGGTTTGTTCGTACAGCCCCTTCACCCTTGTCCGGCTTGCGAAGGAAGATCCGGGCTCGTTGAAACCGATATGCCCGTCGCGTCCGATGCCCAGCACCTGCAGATCGATGCCGCCGGCAGCCCGTATCTGTTGCTCGTACCATTCGCTGAATACCTCGGGATCATCCGTGTTGCCCTGCGGAACGAATGCCCGGTGCGCGCTCACGTTGACGTGCTTGAAGAGGTTCTCCCACATGAAGTAGTTGTAGCTGTTCTTGTGCAAGGGAGCGAGATCGAGGTATTCGTCGAGATTGAAAGTCGTGACTTTCGAAAAATCCAGCCCTTCCTCCTTGTGCAATCTCGCCAATTCCTTGTAGGTCCCAACCGGCGTGTCCCCCGTCGCGAGACCGAGAACGAGATCGTGCTTGCGTCTGATCTCCTTCGCAATGATTTCGGCCGATGTCCTGCTCATGGACCCATATTCCGGAGTAATGATTATCTCCATAGGCCACCCCCTGTATGTTTGTCCTCTCCGACAAACTCAACTATCCCCTGGGCTTCAAGGAGTCATTCACATGAATGCCGTCCAATACCCACTGACTACGCCACTTCTTGTAGCATTTCTCCCGCAAATCGGCAACAGCAAATCCGCCCTGCAGTGACGGACAGCGGCAGGATAGAACCTCGGTCAGAGTTCACATCGTTAAAAATCCCACCCGAGCAAGAAGCGGGCGGCGGTCTCCCAGCTGTCCGCCCCGCGGACGTGATCGTTGTTCTTCACGCGCGCGCGCGCGACTTCGGCCGATGCGAGCGAGTTGCCATCGAGCTCCCAAGCGAGGCGGAGCCCCAACGACGTTTTGCGCTCGACGACTCCCGATGGGAAAGGAGGCGCGTGATCGTCCCCCGGCCGAAACGCTCTGAAATCGTCGCCCTCGCCGCGGCGGAGCGACGAGAAGAGCACGGTCGCCGTCAGACGGGCTAACGGAAAGAAGTCCACGCTCGCGGTGAGGAGATCCGTATCGGGGCCTTCGACCACACCCAGGATATTGTCGCCCGCGATCGGATCGCCGATGCCGTCCACGTACGCCTTGAGGCTGTCGCGGTGTGTGTAGGTGTACATGTTCACGCGGCAGTAGCGAAGATTGAGGCCGATCGGGAGCGGATCCATGATTGCCGTACGAATGCCGACGTTGAACGCAAGGTTGTCCGGCGTGCTGTCGCCCCGCTCGTACTGAAAGTCATCGATCAAAAGGCTCCCGTCCACGACGATACCCCTTGTCACCGGGACCTTCAGGTCGATCGCCCAGTTGACGTTGTCATCCTCCCGCTCCGCGAACTGGTTCGCGTAGAAACTGCTGAACGGAATGAGGTACACGGGATCCAGAAAACGCTCGCGGTGAATCACGGTTTCCGACAGCCCCACGGTCACCCCGCTGAAGAGCATCTCGAGCCGGTGGGCGGCAAGGTAGCGTTCCTCTGTGACCGAGAGGAGGGCGTGGAACGAACTCAAGCGAAAGTTCTTGAACCGCAGCCGGCACCCGAGCTTGTCCTGACTGCCCGCCTGCTGCGACATGAGGACGTTGCGATCGAAGGCCGGGCCCCAGTCCGTGTAATCTCGCCCGAAGAAAACCTGCACTTTGTCCCAGTGGTAAACGAGATACGAGCGCTCGTAGAGCGTCGTTAGTCCCCGCCAGCTCTTCGTCCGCGGGGTGGGCTTCGAGTTGCGCTCGTTGCCATCGCGCTCCGGTCCCATCACGATCCGATACCGGACCTCGCAGGAGAGGCGGTTACTGTGCAATCTCAGCGTCGGGTTGGAAATGCCGAAGAAATCCCAGCGTTCACCACGCAGCGCATCCTGGCCGGCCACGGCGAGATCGAAATCCGCTTCGAAGTGCATGGGATCGTCGGAGAGGTAGAGCGCCGGGGGGTCGAATCGGTTCTTGGGGTTGGCACGCGACTCGGCATCGTGAAACTCGCGATCCAACCGATCCAGGTTGAACTGGTCACGCGGGCTCAGTGTAATCCGGCGTTCCTCCACGGCCTGACGGACGGCCTCGACGTATCGGATCGCATCGTCGCGGCTGTAAGGCTTCTCGGACGGGAGAACGCAGAGCCCGAGGGCCTCGAAACGCGCCAGCGCACCGTAGCCCCAGTGCTCGGGGGGAAGGAACTCGTGCCCCACATCCTCCGCGGCCAGGCGAACCGGGGCCAGAAGCAGGCAGGCGCACAGTCCCAGCCACCGTATCGACGACGGCAAGTGTCGTTTCATGTTGAGGGGAAGTATGCCACATTTCGATGAACCCCGCCAAGCACACATCAACCGAAACAAAGTCGGCCGATCCGAAGTCCTTGGCGATTGGGTAGAAAGACAGCGTTAGGCGGCCGGATTGCCGCCGTTCGACAAGTGTGCTACCATTCCCGCCCGAGAGCAGCCCTACCAACAAGCCGCTCTGTCCCACACGCCGGCCGAGACCACTAATATCACGGCGGCCGCCAGAGGTGACTCCGTTGGCACGAGGCTCGACACCGGGCTCTACCGCTCAGGGATGAGCATATCGGAATGGGACCTTACACTGGGGAATTGGCGGCCGTAGGAACGGCGTTCTTCTGGACGATCACGGCGCTCGCATTTGAATTCGCCGGGAAACGCGTCGGCTCGGTCTCCCTCAACCTCATTCGTTTGTGCATCGGGTTTGCATTCCTCACCGTTTTTCTGGCAGTGTACCGGGGCGCTCCGCTTCCCCTCGACGCCACGTTTCACCACTGGTTCTGGCTGTCGCTTTCGGGCCTGGTCGGATTCACGATCGGGGATTACCTGCTTTTCAAGAGCTTCATTCTCATCGGCTCTCGTATATCGATGCTGATCATGGCCCTCGTCCCGCCGCTCACGGCGTTGATCGGCTGGGTCGTCATGGGGGAAACGCTCTCGCCCGCGAACTTCCTCGGCATGGCGCTGGTCATCGGCGGGATCAGTTTCGTCGTCCTCGAGCGCAGCCCGAATCAGGGACAGGTCAAGCTCTCCCGCCCGCTGCGCGGAATCCTTGCGGCCATCGGCGGCGCCGTCGGTCAGGCGGTCGGGCTCGTTCTGAGCAAGTACGGAATGGACGATTACAACGCCTTCGCGGCGTCACAGATACGGATCATCGCGGGCTCGGTAGGGTTCTGTGTCGTGATTTCGTCCATGGGGTTGTGGCGAAGGGTCGGCTCCGCCCTTCGGGATAAGATAGCGATGCGAACGATGACGCTCGGGGCTTTTTTCGGCCCGTTCCTGGGGGTCTCTTTCTCACTCGTCGCCGTCAAGTACACCGCCACTGGAATCGCGGCCACCATCATGGCGATGGTCCCGGTGTTGATCATCGCCCCGTCCGTCCTGCTCTTCAAAGAAAAGGTGACTGCCCGCGAAATCATCGGCGCCCTCGTGGCCGTCGCAGGTGTCGCCGTACTGTTCTTGTTGGAGTGAACCGGTTGAACGCCGCTTCCCGAATTCCACAACACGAAAAAGCCCGGCCATTCGAACGATCGAGTGACCGGGCTTTCTCTTGATTCTCTCGCTCGCGTCCTACTTGACGAGAACGAGTTTCTTAGTGACCGACGCCCCCTCGGTCACAAACCGATAGAAGTAAACACCCGACGCCAACGGCTGTCCACCATCGTCGCGTCCGTCGAATTCGGCGGAGTGAACGCCGGCCGGATACGCGGCCGCCACGAGCCTCCGGACCAACCGACCCTCGGCGTCGTACACGACGACCCGGACGTCACCGGGCTCTTCCAGGTTGAAATAGACGCTCGTGCTCGGGTTGAACGGGTTCGGGTAGGCCCACGTCCTCGTCCCCACGATAGACGGCGAGTCGCCGATTCCCGTCGGCGTCGGCGTGACGCCGATGTAGTCGGTCTTGACCAGCGTATCCGCCCCGCAATAATTCGTGACGATCAGCGTCACTGTGTAGGTGTCCGCGTTTTCGTACGTGTGAAGCGGATTCTGGGCGGTCGACGTGCTGTCGTCCCCGAAAGACCACGACCACGCCTCGGCGTTGGTGGAAAGGTCCTGGAACTGCACGTCGAGGGGCGCCTCTCCCGATGTGGGCAACGCCGAGAAGTCGGCGACGATCTCACACGGAGTCTCAATACAGCCCGCCGCATCAAGGGCAAGAAACGCGTTTGCGATCCCCGACCCGAGGTTTCGGGAGTCCGTGTACTCGGTCGTGTTGTTCACGATCAGAGTGAACTTGTCCGGGCCGCTGAGCGTGGGGTCGCACGATTCCAGCAACGCGGCAATCCCGCAGATATGCGGCGCGGACATCGACGTTCCGCTACTCGCGGCCACGTAGTGGTGCGTGGGATCCGGATCGTCCGGATTCCGATACGTGCTCATGATGTCGACGCCGGGCGCGGCGACATCCACCCAAGTGCCGTAGTTCGTGAAGCTCGCCCCGGCGCCGGTGCTGTCCGTGGCGGCGACGTTCATCACACCCGCCTTGTTGCCGAGATAATCCGCCGTGCTCGAATTGCTGTTGCCCGCCGCGTGCACGATCATGACGTCGTGGGCGAGAAGGTTGTTCACCGCGGCGTCTATGCCGCCGCTGTTCGACGATCCCCACGAGCAGTTGACGGCGGCGACATTCACGCCAGCGTCCACGAGGTCGGCGACGTAGTTCATCGCTTGCGCCGCATAATCCATGCGGACGACGCCCACCGGCTGGCCGAGGTAACTCGCGTGCCAACCGATTCGGCACGGGAGAACCTTCGCGCCGTTCCCCTCACCACTCGTCGTTCCATCGCTGTAACCGCCGGCGATCCCCGCCACCGACCGGGCGTTATTGGTGATCGCGGCGACGGTCCCCGCGACGTGTGTCCCGTGACCATCACCGTCATCGGGGTTGTTGTCGGCAGTGCTGCAGTCCTGATCGATGCAGGTATAGAGACCTCCGGTCGTGGACGCGACGAAATCCCACCCGATGGTGTCGTCGACGAAACCGTTTCCGTCGTCATCGATGCTGTTTCCGGGTATCTCGTCGGAATTGATGAACACGTTTCCCCCGGCAAATGGTGCGGACGGTCCCCATTGGGCGCTGTTTCCACCGATGTCGGTGTGGAAATAGCGCACGCCGCTATCCAGAATCCCCACGACGACGCTGGTATCGCCTGTCTGCGCGTCCCACGCGAGATCCGCATCGATGCCGTGCGTTCCCCAGTAGTGCCATTGATCGTAGGGGAAGCTCGGAGGCGGATCCATATAGTAGGTATCGTTCGGTGTGGCATCGACCGTGTGGATCCCGATCTTCTCCACGGATTCGACGTTGGGGTCGGCTTCGAACATCTTGATGGCCTGATCGAGATCCCCTCCGGGGGCAAGGTGCACCAAATAGTGCCTGGTGAGATCCGGGAAGCGAGATCCCTGGGCTCGCGGTTTCGCTGTTGGGAACTCGCGAACAAGTCCGTCGGCGCCCGCGAGTTCGATCGTCTGCTGGAGCGACGGGAGGCTCACCTGAAGCAGCCCGGTGGCACCGCGACTCACCGTGAGATTGTCGGCGGGGCCGGACCGAAGAACGATGACCAACTCGTCGGGGACGTATCCCAGAAAACCCGGCGACGGGTGGTAAGGCAAGTATATCGGCGCCTGGGCTTGACCCCAAGCCGGCAGCACCAGCAACAGCATGAGCCAGTAGAATCTACGCATGACGGGAACCCCCTCGTTGAGTTGAACTTCGCCTAAGCCGGGGTCACGAAAAAAGGGGAAAAACCGAGTCGTTCTATCGGTGACATTCTACCGCAGAAATCCCGGATTTGCCATATAAATATCGGGGTTGTCATACTTGCCCATCATGTGAACGCCGTCACAAGTGTTCACCAAAAGGCATTTGACATTCGGCATTTCCGACCTCATTTATATGAGTACCGCTTGATGTCGATCAACCCGGATCGGCCTTAGAGATAATGGGCCTCCGGGGCAAACCTCTCACCGGCAAACTGAAGGGAGTGGATCATCATGCGCCTCTTGAGACGCGTGGCTGCCTTTGCATTCGTAATGGCTGTGTCTTTCTCGCTGTGGACGACAAGAGCGCCGGCCTCCCTGGATCTGCGCGATGACCTGGCCGTGTACCACCGGGCGGTGACGACGGCCAAACCGGAAGCTCAGCGCTGGTTCGACCAGGGACTCGTTCTCTACTTCGGTTTCAACCACGCCGCGGCGATCGAGTCGTTCGAACGCGCGGGGAAACTGGATCCGACGTGCGCGATGGCGTTCTGGGGACAGGCATTGGCGGCGGGACCGCACATCAACAATCTGGCGATGGACGATGAAGCGGCCAGGTCAGCTTGGGAGGCCTCGCAGCGTGCCCTCGAACTCTCCGACACGGCCTCCGACGTGGAGAAAGCGCTCGTTCGCGCGCTGGCTGCGC
>JBGSIK010000535.1:0-13033 GCA_041742575.1 Candidatus Krumholzibacteriia bacterium | reverse complement strand
GGTCGATTTCGACGATTCGATTCAGCCCCGCCGTCGAAAGCACGATTCCGCCGTGGACGGGAAGAGCCCCCCCGGACAGCCCCGTGCCGGCCCCACGCGGGGTGACCGGTATGCGGTGCTCGGTCGCGATCCGCATGACGGCGGCAACTCCCTCGGCATCCCGGGGAGCGACGCCGACCTCCGGCCTGTATACCAGGTCCTCGGTCTCGTCGGATGCGAACTTGTCGAGCGTTTCCTCGTCGGTGAGCACTGCGGCTTCGCCGAGGGCATCCCTCAGCTGCCCGATCACCTGCGGTGAAACCTGGTTGAATACCGGCGATTGCCAGCCACCGGCCATGGTACACCCCCTGGATATCGATAGCATGTTAGTGTGTGCGCGCGCGGTAGCAAGACAAATTTTGCCGGCGTTGCGCGCTTGAGCCTTCCGTGCCGATGAGATACGCTTTACCTGTGCAAAAGGTCATTGTCGATGGCTACAATGTCATTCACGCCGACGAGTCGCTGAAACGTATGGCCGCTCGCGGTTTGGAAGATGCCAGGGGCGCCTTGGTCGCCCGGCTGCGCGACTACCTGGCGGAAAGGTCCGTCAGCATAACGGTGGTTTTCGACGGGGCTGGTCGACTCACGGATGTGGATGTTGCCGTGCCGGGCCGGCTGCAATTGCTCTTCACTGCCGGCGGGCAAACCGCGGACGAGATGATTTTGCGTATGCTGGAGGAGTCCTCGAATCCCCGGGAGTACATAGTCGTGACCTCTGATATGACCGATATCGGGAGAAACGCCCGGGCCATGGGGGCGTGCGTGGTCCGGTCAGGGGAGTTTCTGGCGCGGATTCGTCCCAAGAGGGGGCGATCCGGGAGTGATGGGGGGTCGGAGCGGGATTCGATGCCGGATGTGGACTTCTGGCTCGGACAGTTCGGGCGGGATTCGAAGGACGATGGCGGTGAGCCGGATGGCGCCTGAATGTGCAGATTGCGCTTAACGTCGCGCCGGAGACGTCGTATCATGGAGTGTCGAAGGCATCGGGAATTCGTGGTGTATCGGACACCGCCTGTGATGTGCCTTGGGGCGGGAATCGTCCGGATCGAGCTCAAGCCCCGACGCGAGCGATCGGAAAGGGATCAACGTGAAAAAAACTCTGTTCATCGTTCTAGCGGTATTGGTGGTGGGTGTGGCCGCCTCTGCGGCCAAAGGACCTGATCTCGACGCCCTGCGAGGTCTTGCGGCGAAGTACCCCTTCGTCCTGACCTACACGCCGGTTGGGGAGGGAGGGGTGCGCTTCCTCTACGTCGACAACTGGAACCATGTCCACGTTTATCGGATAGTGGACGGTGTCCTGGAGCTCGAGTGGGAGCAGACCAACCTGGGCACCAGGGTGACGTCGATTTTCATCACGGATCTGTACGCGGATGGTCGGTTGATGTTGGTGATTTCGACCTTCGGCGGCCGGATTGTTGTGTACGACTTGGATGGGTACGACCTGGTATGGGAAAACATCGAGGATCCGTTCAGCCGGATCGACTACATGGTCTCGGCCAACGTGGATAGCGACGATCAGCAGGAACTCATCTTTTTAGCCGAAGACAAGCTGCGGATTTACGACACCAAGAACAAAACCTTCGAGTGGGTGAGCCAGAGGTCTTTCGTAGCCCAGCAGATTCTTCTCGGAAACGTCGATGACGACCCGCAGGCCGAAATCATTCTCAACACCGGCCTCGTGATCGACTCCAAGTTCTTTAGCATCGACTTTACTTCCGAACGCCCGTTCGGCGCACGTATCGCGTTGCTGGATTTGAATGGGGATGGTATCCCCGAGATTTTCGGAGAAGCTCCCGACTTCGTCTTGCGCGTATTCGACGTGTACGCGAAACGGGAGATCTGGTGACGCAAGATGTCGGCTGATAACGCCTTACGTTGGCGCACGGACGCAAATTCCCAGCTTGAAACAAAACGGACCTTATGGTACACTTCTCGCGTTTCTTCCTCCCCTATAAGCAGTTGGTTCTCAGGGGCGATCGACGTACGTAGTACGCATCGAGTGTTTTTGTTTGATCACCGCATCAAAGGGAGGGTTTGCAATATGTCGGGACTTCTAACGAGGACGACGATCGCGACCATGACGGCGTTGCTGTTGGGATTGGCGACTGGGGCGATGGGTGCGACTCAGACTGTCCCGTTCAGCCTGAACGGATCCGGGGCGTTGCTCAACAGCCCGGTGGTTTTCCAAGGGACGATCGATTCCGGCCCGATGAGCCCGGGCTTGTTCGTGATCCAGATCGATGATGCCGGGTGGCCCCTGGATGATCCCGGAACGCCGGGGAACGAACGTTGGAACTACCTGCTCACGAACTTCTTCACCTATGACAACACCACCGGGGGGCAGCACTGGGACGGTTACTTTCCGAAGCAGGGGACGTTGTTGCCTCCGGTCACTTGGCGATTCGGCAAGAATGGCGACCGGTTGGGTGGAGTAATCCGTTACTTGATTATCACGATTCGGGACTCGGACGCCGACGGCATGGTCGATCAGGATGAGCTCGCCAACCAGATGGTGGCGGCAAACTTTCAGTGCCACGTCGAGCAGAGCGGCGGTGCGTACGACGGTTGGTGCGGCATCGGATCGGCCAACGGAAATCTCGAGGATTTCGACCCCAATATGGATGATCTGCTGACGATTTCGGTCGGCAATCTGTACTTGAGGAACGTCAGCTGTGCCGTACACGCCGATGAGAAGACGTGGGGTGCCTTGAAACAGATGTACCGGTAAACGCGACCAACGCGCGGGAAACCAAGGAATGCGCTATTACAGTTCGGGGTGCTCATACGAAAGGCTAGGTCATACATGAAAAAAACTGCGATTGCAGTGGTCGCTGTGGTTGTTGCACTGACGTTCGGTTCCATCTCAGCCTGGGCTCAGGTCCCCAGCCACATGGTATTCGACGTCGGCGGTACCTTCAACTTCATGGAATCCCCGGTTTTCATCGATGGGTCGGTCACCGCTGGGGAACCGCTTCTGTTGGGTGGGTATTGGAACATTCTGGTCGATGACACGGGTTGGCCAGGAGACTCCGACAAACAGGCGAGGTGGGATTATCTGAGCGCATCCTATTACGAACCGAACTACGACCCAGACTCCGGCACATGGACGGCCACATTCGATGAGAATACGACGGCGTCATCGCCGCAGTGGTCATGCGGCCGAACGGGGATCGGGAAGATGACGGGCACGGCGACGCTGCAGATGACGGTCATCGATATGGACGCAGACGGCGAGCTCGATACCGACGAACGCAGCTTTATAGTGTTCTCGGGGACATTGATCGTGGTGAAAAACGGCGAAGGGGTTTTCGCGGGCTACTGCGGTCTCGGTTCGTACAGTGGGTCCTCGGAAAATCTGCATCCGGAGGAGTTCGCCGACGACGTTTTCACCGGATCCAATATCCTGGATATAGAAGACTGCTCAGTGCCCAACGAGAACGTATCGTGGGGGCACGTGAAAGCCAAATACGCCAGGTAGGCGCCGGGCTCTCGATATCGACCCCTGATCGATGATTCTCGCACGAGACCCCGTAGGCCGGAACTCCGGGGTCTCTTTCTATTCCGGGGCAAAGGCGAATTTCGAGCAGGGGAGGCGTAGCGTTACTGTTTGTGAAACTCGATTCGGACTTCCGTCCACATGGTAGCGGACTTGCCTTCGATGCGGCCCGGCTGGAAGACGATAAAACGTGCGGCGTTCGCGGCCGCCCGGGCGCAATCGGGTGGGACACCGGCGCCCAGGGGTTCCACGTCCAGTACTTCGCCATTCACTCCCACGCGGATCCTCACGTCGACATACGTTCCTAGACAATGCCTGAGGTTCTTGGTTTCAGGCCAGGTCATCTCGACCGGTCTCGGTAAAACCACTTCGCTCACGACCGGCCCCGAAGACGGCAGCGGGGACTGATACTGGTCCACGAGATCCCCGAGATCGTCTCCGGTGGATTCGAGTTCGGATTGCCGGTCGCCGTCCGATGAAGCCGATGACGGCGGCGATTGCTCGATTTCGATCAACCGTGGTTGGTCGCTTTCGAGGTCGACCTTGACCGCCACGATGGCGTTGGGCAACGGCCGGCCGGGCTCGGCCAAACCATCGGCCTCCCGCAGCGGTTTCAAGAACACCGTGAGGTAGCCCGGTTTCAGTCCCAAGAACAAGAACAGATGCAGCGCGATGGCGATGCCGACGATCAAGGTCCAAGCGCGCGCGCTGATTCTGTAGCCGGAGCTTGTGTTCGTCATGTCGATAACAGTGGGTGCCGACGTTTACTTCGGGTCCGCGGTTGTGCTAGTCTGAAGCGCCCGACTTTCCCGGCTTCTGCTCGAACGCCAGTGGGGAGCGGGCGCCAGGAGGCAAATGACCGCCCGCGTACCGGTCTCTGGCCTGACCAACCTCACCGTGCCCAATGTGCTCACGGCCCTGCGCATCGCCATGGCGGCGGGCGCCGCCGTTTGTTTCATCTCGGGCTTCGGCGAACGCGAGGCCGCTGCACTCTGCATCGTCGCGATTCTCCTCGACGCGTTCGACGGCTGGTACGCCCGGACTTTTTCCCAGTGTTCGGAACTGGGGAAGCACCTCGACCCGCTTGCGGACAAACTCCTCATGGCCGTCATCTTCGGCCTGATCGCTGTCAGGATGCAGTCCGTGTGGATATGGGTCCTCGTCGTGCTCATCGCGTTTCGCGAAATCGCGATGACCGTTTTTCGAGCATACAGCTTGCGTCGCCACAGTCAATTTATCCCGGCGAGCAAATTGGGGAAAGCCAAAATGATCGCCCAGGGCACCACCGGCTCGGCGATCATCGGTTACGCGGTTCTGTGGGGCAGGGGATTCGACTTTCCCGTCCCGTTCGTGGCGGCCCCTCTAGCGTTGATACTGCTGCTATCTTATTTGTCGGCATTTCGTTACCTTTGGTGCTGGAATGAGAGTCGAACGAGAGCTCGCGAGGGTGTCGTGGCGGTCGGCACGGGATTCGACGAATCCGGAAGGGCGGTGGCAGGCGATTGATTGCGGGGCCTGCGGGCTCGCGGCCCATACAAAGGGATATCGACGATTCGACGCACCGACGGGCGGAAAAAAGAAGGGGTCTGTCGCCGACCAGGAACAGACCCACTTCGTGCTACAGACAAAACTTGAGTTTGGCTGGTAGCATCCCTAACCTAAAACCTCGAAAGCGTGTTGTCAAGAACGGCGACGCGAATTATTTTTTTGTTGCGGGCCGACATACAAACATGCGTTGGGTGCAGAACAAATTCGTTGTGTGGATTGTGCTGGGTGCTTTTTCTTTCCAAGCGCTCCCCGCGCGGTCGGCAACGCAGCTCGAGTTGCGCAGAGGTCTTCCCACAGCGAAGCAAGCGGTGAATGCCGACAGGCACTCCGAGCCTGCGAGCGGCGCTCTGCCGCTCCGTCAATTTTCGGGACCGATTGGCTTCGCGACCGCCCCGCCCGACACCACTGAATTCGAGTTTCCTGAAGACGAACGGAAACACCTCACGCGTGACATCACCGTTTTCGTCATCGCATCCGCATTCGTCGCGTACTTCATAATCAAGGTCTTTCTCGAAGGCGACACCGACGACGAAACCGAGCCGACGAAGCCGGGCAAGCCGATTCCGGGTACCGACTAGGCTTTGAGCGGACCCCCGCTCAGCGCATACGGCCGTTCCCGAGTCGTTGAAACGCGACCCCGGTTTCGGCGTATTGTCCCGATACCCTGTCTTTGACCGTAACGATCAGCTGATATCGTCCCTCCGGCAGCGTGTCGATGTTGATGGAGATTCCTTCCTCCTCAGAGTAGCTGGCGCCGCGCCGCCGGAAGGTTTGTGAGACGGCGGGGCGTTTTTCCTGCGTCAAATTGAGGAACGACGCCACGCGTGTGGCCAATTCACGCCAATCGGAAGTGCCAGCGCCGGGATCGTCGACGATATAATAGGTGAGATCGTAGTCCGTCCGTCTTTGCGACATAGAGAGATTGTAGACCTCGAAATATGCACTCAGGCGCTCGTCTGCGCCGTACATCCGTCCCGGGTTCGGAAACAACCTGCGACCGTTTCTCACCACGAAACCCCCGTTGCGGGCGGGGTCCACCTGCAGCAGAATGTCGCTCACGCACAGTTTGTTTTCAATGAAACGATGTGAGTCGCATCGAGATTTCAGTATCGTCCGCGTGCGGCCGGCTTCATCCTCGAAGGCGCAAGCGACGTGATAGACGTCGAACGGCACGTTTACCACGTGCGGGAGGAAATAGAATCGCGACCGTTGAGCGCGCCCGACGTGGACATCGCTCGTCCACAAGGTATCGGCGAAACGCTCCTCTGCGGTCCATCCGTCGTCGAAAAAGGTCCCCCGGAAGTAGAAGTGATTCACCCCGGAGGGGTCCACCGTTTTGGCGAGGCTGTCGGCGTCGATTCGCGCGCAGAGGTACACCGCGCTCGAGAAAGCGTCGTCTCTGAAAGCGATCACGTCGAGGACGCCGCCGACGTCGGCCGATTCCGGCTGGTAGCCGCTCCGCAGCGGCTCGAAATGCAGAACGTACATCATGCTGTCGGCCACAATGGGAACCCGGAGATTGCCGGTGAGGTATTCGTCGACGAATACGAACTCGCGCAGGCGACCGCGGTGGAGATAATACCAGTTCTCGACGCGCCCGGTTTTCCATCCTTCCCCGAGCGTTGAAGTGATCTCCCATGGCCACCCGAACTTGACTACGGTCGCGCCACGTTCCGTGTCCCACCCCCTGATCACCGGGTGCTCGACGGAAAAGTACAGGTCCGCTTTGAACATCCGATAGAAGTGTTCGATCATCCTCTCATTGAATGATGTGGTGGGATCCGGATCCACGTCGAGCCAGTACCCGCGCTCGGTGATTTCACGATCGTGGTCACGGGATTTCTTGTATGCGGGCCGCTCTTGGTAGGGGAGCAGATCCAGAACATCAGCATGTGCCCTCCGCAGCGGTTCATCCATGCGCTCCAGCGCCAGAGTGAAATCCGTCGCGGCGGACTCCAGGTCTTTCCGGTCGTAGGCCATCGCTCCTCTCAATTGGTAGAACTCGCTCCGGTCCGGAAACCGATCCAGCGCGGCTGATACCACTCCGGCAGCTTCCGCGGGGCGATCCAGCGCGTACAGCGAAAACGCCAGTTTCGTGGTCGATTCCACGTCGGAGGAATCGCAGGCGACCGCGTCGGCGAAGTGCTTTCGAGCTGCGAAAAGATCGTCCACGTACTGTTGGACCCGCTTCCATTTGGAATAGTAGTAGAGACCGAGGTACCGGTGTGCCTCGCAGAGTCCGCGATCGGCGGATAGCGCCGCGTTGAAGCAGCGTACGGCGTCGGGCAAGAAACACTGTGCGTAATAGGTTCTGCCGAGCTCGAGCAGGATCTGGGGATGATCAGGATACCGCTGCAGCCCGCGCTCGAGCACGCGTTGGGACCGGAGCCGCCCGGAGATCGTCCCTTGTTCCCGATAGATTTGACCCAGTAAGACGTAAAGCTTCGGGTCGCCCCTGCGCGTCAGGCCCGAGCTTTCGATGTGATGAATGGCTTTTACGGTGTCACCGGCGGCGAGCAAGGCAAGGGCCTCATTTTCGATCGAGGGCGCGCGGCGACCTCCACTGCCACATGAGAGCGCCGCGCCCGCAGCGACGACTATCATCGCCACAACGATTCGCTGCCCTCTTCCGATCATGTCTGTGTTCCTGCTCGTCGGCGGATCTTGGAGGAAATATACGATACCGGCGGGTGGAAAAGAAGTCCGGCGACGCAAAAAAGTGGGGGACGGTTTTCCGTCCCCCACTGGGCGTTACGCTGTAAGAAAACGCTTACAACGTCGTTGCGCTTCCGATCGGGCTATCCTTGTCCCGGAAGGATACCGACAGCTGCGCGCCCTCGTTTCCGGTGTAGACCCGGAATGAGAGCGTGCTGCCCGGCTGGATAGGCTTCGCGCCGGTGCGGAAGATGACTTCATCTCCGGAGCTGATGCCCACCCATTCCTTCGGGGCAACGATGTCCTTTATCGAGCCACTCTCGTCCTTGATGTTCACGCCGTAGATCGCCTGACCCGACGCCGCAACGTTGATCACAATCACGGCCGTTCCGTTCTCGGTGCCGATCACCGCTTTTGTGGCGGAGGGTCCCGCGGCCAGCACCGGCAGCGCGATCAAACCTCCCGCCAAGACTATCGTAACCAGCGTCCACGTGGACCGCTTCATGACAGACCTCCTTAAAGATGCTTTGACCATGGATGCTCGCCCATAGGTCGATATCCGAGCGATCGTCGATTTCTAGTACTGCTGGAGGAACGGCCCGTACCTGCCTATGATTTAGCGAGTTCCGGAGGGAGGTCCGGTCGCTCCGTGCAGCGCTTTGTGAGCATGATTATATCACGGACCGCAGGCGCGCGTCGAGGAGGGAATCAGGGGAAATTGCCGTTCTCATGCGTAAAATCGTTTCCGACGAGAACGACGCCAACGGAACGCGCTGTAAAATAATGAGTTACTGCATTTATCCGCGTCGGGACGCGATCACGTTCCGCCCCGACTTCGCCCAGAGGTCCGGTCTTCATAGCGCTTGCGTAGCGGCCCGTTCCATCCTATCCTCACTTTGCTCGCATTCCTGCGAGTAGGGGGATTGGATATGAAACGGGCTGATGGACCGCGTAGGCGAGTGGCGCTATGTCTGTGCGCGCTGGCGTTGTTCTCGATGCCGGTGCTGGTGACGAGCGAAGTGCTCCACCTCAAGGATGGGTCGACGCTGAAGGGCAAGGTGGTGTCGTTCGTCGCCGATACCTTGGTTTTCGAACCATCGGTCGGCGGGCGCATACGCGTCCCCAAGAGCGAGATCGTTCGGATCGTTTACGGGGAGTCGGACACTCCCGGCCGGGGGGAACCGGCGATCGATCCCGCCAGCGGCGCGGGCGCCGGGCCGGGCAGGATATCGATAGTCTTCAACGATCGCGACTTGTCGAGCAAGATCGCGATACCGAGCAACCAACGGGGCCGGAAGACGGAATTGCTGCGCGCCAACTGGATTGCGGAGTACGTGGTGGTGGGTCCGGACACGGTGTTCGCTCGCGTCGACTCGACAACAGAAAAGATCATCTACGAGGGGCACGACCGCGTCTACAAGAACTCCATCGAGTTGGCCGACGTCGAGACCAGTCTGGTGGCGGGGGTTTATCGGTGTGTGATCGGCGTTCGGAACACGTCGCTCAGTGAACACGAAGTGTATTTCACCGAAGGGCCGCTCGACCTGCGACTGGTAGTGGACCCCGTTCCTGTCTACGCGGGAAGGACCACCACCGTCGAAGTCGGCGTCAAGCGCGGATTCATGCGACTTCGCTCTCCCACCTTTTATCGCATTCAGTAATTGCGCGAGCTGGCCGTTGGGGGCAGACGCGAGGGGGCGGCGCGTTCCGGTCAGTTTCCCGCGTCCAGGGATTTCATGGCGTTGCGGATCAGACCCTGAAGTTCGGCGTTGCCGGCCGCTTTCTCCAACGCGATCTCGAAGTGCGTGCGAGCGCGGTCGACATCCTTCATCTCCAAATACAACTGCCCCATTCGGTACAGCACGAGCGGACTGTCGGGGTCGTGCTGGAGCGCGCGCTGCATCGCCGTTTCCGCTTCCATCAGATATCCGGCGGCTTCCAGCGCCCGGCCCAGCCCGAGGTGCGCGGCCGCGAAGTCCTCGCGCTGCTGGATCGCCATCCGGTAGTTCGCGGTGGCTTCGGTGTACTTCTCTTCCGCTAGAAACACGTCGCCGAGGGCATTGTACGCCTCCGGATATTCTGATTGGGCCGCCAGCACGTCGCGCAACATCGACTCGGCCTGGCGGTATCGTCCCAGCCGCAGCTGGCAGGCTCCGATCCCATACATCGCCGCGGTGTTGCCGGGGGTGCGGCCGTGCACCTTCTGGTACTCTTCCAGGGCTTCTTCGTACCTCTCGCGTTCGAAGAAACAGTGAGCCAAACCAAGGCGGCCGTACGACGAGTTGGGATCGGCCCGCAAGCCGCGCAGGAAATATTGGACGGCCTCGTTGTACTTGCCCGTGCGCATGCTCAGCCACCCGAGATTGAAAAGTGTCGCGGCGTCGTTCGAACGTCGTTCGAGGGCGGCGAAGAGATACTCCTGGGCGGCGCCGTAGTGCCCGGCTTCCGTCATCAATCTGCCCAGGGATGCGTACGCTGCGACCATTTCGGGATCGAGCCTCAGGGCGTACTCGTACTCCGTTCGTGCCGACTGGTAGTTGCCCAGAGCGGCATGCGTTTCGGCGAGGTTGTAACGTACCAGTGGATCGTCCGGCTGGTACTCGACGGCGACGCGCAACTCGTCGAGGGCACGTTTGTACTCCCCGACACCGTAGAGGGCCGCGGCGAGGTTCACGTGCGGGTCCGGGTCATCATACCGCGCCGCGATGGACTTCTCGAAGAGACCGATCGCTTGCAGGGTATCGCCTTCTTCGATTGCATCGATGCCCATGTTGTAATATTGAACCGCCAGATCCTGGCACGCGGTAACCAATCCCAGCAGAATTGCGCTCAGGGCGCAAATCGATTTCGCCGTTCGCGTCATTTCGACCTCGACCCCGCTTTCTCGGGCCCCATCATAGCTTAGCCCGCGACCAGTGTCAAACGACACGGGCCTCCCCTCGGGGTGGTCAGGCACCTGGTTTCGGCGGGAGAAAATGGAGGAGACGTGAAGGCCCTGATCAACGTGCTTGCGGGGCCGAGGTCGGGGTCAGGTTGTCGAGCTTCACGCGCTTGGTCGCGGCATGGACGATGAAAACCTTGATGTTGTTGCTGTCCGGATCGCCTGGGAACATGAAGAAACCCAGCCCTCGCGTAGAATAACTGAGCGTGAACCCGAAGAGCACCTCGCCGTCGCGGAACTCCACCATCACCTTTTTTCCCTGCGTCCTCAGAAAGAAGCCCTTCCGCTCGGTGTAGGCGTCGTTTCCAGCCAAATCCTTGACGAAGAAAATGGCCTTGAGGTCGTTGACGCGGACGTCATGAATGCCGCCGCAATCGTCGATGATGTGGAATCTGTCCTTGGCAGGGAAGAAGTCGAGCGTGGTGCCCTTCCAGAGCTTGCCATCGTTGAAATGGGCGATTACCTTGTTCTCGGTCGGTGTGGCCATGATTTATGAGCGGATTGCAACTTCCGTACCAGCTCGCCGACGTCTCCGCGACCATTTGGGGTGGCCGGGAATGGTGGGGGAGGGAGGGGAATGACGTCTCCCGAGCGCGGCGCGACTCCGTAGGTTTACGGAATCGTGCCGCGCTCGGGAGCTCCACACATAGATCAGGCGCAGGACGGTTTTATTCCGAGGTTCCTCCCGCTTTCCGCAACGCTTTTATCATCGGTTCGATGAGGTCGATTGGAACTGGGAAAACGATGGTGGAATTCTTCTCCGTAGCCACTTCGGTGAGCGTCTGGAGGAAGCGCAACTGGAGAGTAACTGGATTTTGCCCGATGACGTTAGCGGCGTCGAGCAGCTTCTGGGACGCTTGGAACTCGCCGTCGGCGTGGATGACTTTCGAACGCCGCTCGCGTTCCGCCTCGGCCTGGCGGGCGATCGCGCGCTGCATTTCCGCCGGGAGGTCGACGTGCTTGACTTCGACGAGGGCTACCTTCACGCCCCACGGGCCGGTATGCTCGTCGATGATTTTTTGCAGCCTTTGGTTGATCGCTTCGCGTTCTGCGAGCAACTGATCCAGCTCGACCTGACCCAGCACGGAGCGGAGCGTCGTCTGGGCGATCTGACCGGTGGCGTAGAGGTAGTCCTCCACCTCAGTGATCGCTTTTTCCGGCTGCATGACCCGGAAATAAACCACGGCGTTCACCTTGACCGACACGTTGTCCCGTGTGATGACGTCTTGCGGTGCGACATCCATGGCGACCACGCGCAGGCTGACCTTCACCATGCGATCGACGAGCGGGATGAGGACGATGAGCCCGGGGCCTTTCACGCTGATGAGGCGCCCGAGGCGGAAAATCACGCCGCGTTCGTACTCGCGGAGCACACGCAGAGTACTGGCCAGAATCATGACCAGGACGATGATGATTCCAATGACAGAAATACCCACTACGAAACCTCCTTGCGATCGGCCTTGCGGACTTTCAATCTCATTCCCTCGACAGCGACGACCACCACCGACGATCCCGACGGGATTTCCTCGGCACTGCAAGCGTTCCAGTATTCCCCGTGGACAAAAACGGATCCTTCGTCGTGAATGGTCGTCCTGGCGACGCCGATTTCCCCCGTGAGACCGGCAGTGCCGGTGCTGACCTTCCGGCGCTGGGCGCGAAGCCCAAGGCCGACGGCGAAAAGAAAGAACAGCGCGGTGAATATGACGGAGGGGACGATGACCTTGAGCGAAATCTTCATGAACGGGAGCGGGGAGTCGATGAGCATGATCGAACCGATGAGCATCGCCACGATTCCTCCAGCGGTTAGAAGCCCTGCCGATGCGATCTGAGTCTCGAGCAGGAACAACACGATCGCCACGGCGATCAAGGCGAGGCCGACGTAATTGATGGGGAGCAGCTGCAGGGAGAACGCCGCCAGCAGCAGCGATATCACACCGACGACTCCGGGGAAGATAGCCCCGGGATTCTGAAGTTCGAAAATGATCCCAAAAACCCCGAGCAGCATCAACAAGTACGCGATGTTGGGGTCGGAGATCCGAGCCAGGAACCGCTCCCGCCACGAAAGCTCCACTTCCTCAATGGCGGCAGCGCGCGTGCGGAGTATCATCTCCATACCGCCCACCTCTACCCGTCTGCCGTTCAGCTGGTCGAGGAGATCCGGCAGGTCCCGGGCGACGATGTCGATCACGCCCCCGTCCAGCGCTTCCTGCGCGGTGGACGACACGCTCTCTCTCACTACTTTCTCGGCCCAATCCACGTTGCGCCCGCGTTGCGCCGCCAGACTGCGTGCGTAGGCGGCCGCGTCGTTCGTGACCTTCTCGTCCATGGTCTCGTCCTTCTCGCCGCCGGTGCCG
>JBGSIK010000534.1:0-3513 GCA_041742575.1 Candidatus Krumholzibacteriia bacterium | reverse complement strand
GGGCTGGTGCCGATGATCGGGCTGCTTTGCACTATCAGGGCGTCGCGCATGAGGTCGCGGGCGATCAGCCCCTGTCGCTCCGCGGTCCTCGCGAGAGCATCGATGAGTTGCGTGGTTCGCATCTCCGCGGCCGCCAGCGCGCCCACGGCGGCGAGCAAGCGCGTGTCGAGCCCGTCGAAGGCCTTGGGGTCCAGCGCGTCCGCGGTGAGCAATCCGACCAGCTCTCCATGAATCCGCAGCGCGCATCCCAAGCAGGCATGGATCCGTCGCGTCGCTCTCGGATCGTCCAGCAGCAGACCGTCGAATGGGTCGGGAAGCGCGGTGTCCGACGGAAACAGCACCAGTTCCTGGGACCTGCAGATGATCTCGAGGCGCGGGTGCTCGCGGAGAACATAGCGGCGGCCGAGGGCCGACGGCGACAGGCCGTGGGAGGCGGTGGGAAGGAGGGCGTCCCCGTCCAGCCGCATGAGGGCGGCTGCGTTGAACGGAATCGCGCGTCGCAGTCCGTCGAGGAGCCTGCGGCTTCTCTCGTCGGCGCTCTTCGCGCTCGTGACGTCGAGCAAGAGTTCGACCAGAAAATCCAGTGAGTCCACGATGCGTAATATACATCACGGATGTCACAACCACAACAACAATCACGGTGTAATAATGACATCCATGTCCGTAACATGCTGTTTGTTAAGAGGATATCACGTGGCACTAGAATTGCGTGGTGTAGCTGTGAACCGAAGGTGGCAACAGTGATCGATACGAACCCGACTCTCGAACAGATAGTCACGGCAAACCCCGGCGCCGCCGAGGTGTTTGTGCGTCACGGCCTCGATTTCTGTTGCAGGGGCCAGCGGTCGGTGGACGAGGCCTGCAAGGAAGCTGGCATCGATGCCCGGACGGTGACCGCCGAACTCTCGGCGGTTCGATCCGACAGCCCGGACGAACGCGGTTGGAGCGATCGCCCCCTGGTTGAAATCATCGACTACATCGTCGGGCGGTACCACGATACCCTCCGACGCGATCTGCCTCTCCTGATCGCGCTCGCCCGGAAGGTCGAGGAAACCCACGCCGACGAACCCACCCGCCCGGCCGGCCTCGCGGAGCAACTGGAGCGGATTCACGCGGCCGTGGAGAACCACTTGACCAAGGAGGAGGGCATCCTGTTCCCGGTCATCCGCGCGGGACGAGGCGACACGACCTACCTGCCCATCAACGTCATGACGCGGGAGCACGAGGACCACGGAGAGAGCCTGCGACGGATGAGGGCGCTGGCGCACGATTTCGTGGCGCCCGAAGACGCCTGCGCGAGCTGGCGCCATCTCTACCGGGGCCTCGCGAATCTCGAGGCCGAGCTCTGGCGGCACATTCATCTGGAGAACTACGTGCTATTTCCGCGCGCTTTGCAGGCATCGGGCGTCATTTCCCAGGATTCAACAGGGAGAACAACAAGGAGCACATCATGGTCAACCTCAGAAGCGTCAGAGTTATGAACGGCTACACGGTCCGCGCCACCGATGGGAACATCGGCAGAGCCCGGGAGCTGTACTTCGACGACTCGAATTGGCGCATCAAGTACATCGTGGTCGATATCAATAGACTGCGGCCGGGTCGGAAGGTCCTTTTGCCGTCATCGGTGGTGGACCAGGTGAAGTGGGAAAGGCGAGAGATCTGGATCTCGGCCACCATGGAGGCGGTACGGAACAGCCCGGACATCGCCACGGACAAGCCCGTCGCGCTGCAGCGGATCGCCGAGAAAAGAGGGCGGCGCAACTGGGCGATGTACCTCGCCGGGGAGGCCGTCATCGCCGCACCCGAGATCCTGAACACGCCGGACTTCGTACCGGTCAACAAGAACGGCAAACCGTTCGATCCGCATTTGCGGACCACCAGAGTCGTGATGGGACTGGCCCTTCGGGCAAGCGACGGAAGCGCCGGCCACATCGTCGATTTCATTGTCGACGATGAATCGTGGGTCATCCGGTACCTCGTCATCGAGCTCGGCGACAGAAGGCGCGTCCTGTTGTTCCCCGGAATGGTCAAGGAAATCCGAATCGAAGAATTCGCGGCCAGGATCGATATCCCCGCGCGCGTGATCGCCGACTGCCCGACGCTGGATCCGTCGACGCTGGTGACCAGAAGATATGAGGAGTCTGTGGCTGGACACTATCAAGTGAGCGGCTATTGGGCATCGTGAACGATGACGAAGGGCGCGGATGTCACGTGCGGATAGACATCGCACTGTCCGGTTGTTAGAGCGAGCACGCAGGGCGTCACACCATACTCCGGAGTGATGGTCCGCCCCGGCGACCCTCCATGCGCTGCTTTCCATAACCACGTGCGCCCCTTGCCCCGCCCGGGGCATTTGTGGTAGAATACCGTCTATCAAACATTCCAGCATCGCTGCAGCATTTCATAAACACCCTCCAGTACCTGCGCGCGGGGAGGTTTGTCTCATGGCTTCCTTCTTCAAGTGTACGCCATGGCATTCCGCTGGGAAGTGGCTGTGGCCGATCGTTTTCGCCTCGATGCTTTGCGCGTGCCTTTTCCCCGGTTGGGCTACCGCGGTTCGCGCTCAGACACCCGATGATAGTCTCTATGCCGTTCTCTTCCTGGGAAAGGACGACAGGGAGGTCTACCTGAACGATCTCAGATTCGCCTTTAAGACGCTCATCAATGACTATGGGTACACCAAGGAGAATGTGATCGTCCTCAAGAGGGGCGGCCTCTTCCTCGACCTCGATGGAGACCTGCTCGACGACGTCGACTACTCGGCGACCAAGGCGAACCTGGACCAGGCCTTCACCGACCTGCAGGCGGTCATGACGAATAACGACGTGTTCTTTTTTTTCGCCACCGACCACGGCTATTGGTCCGGTTCGGACTGCAATGATGCGGGGTTGGAAGGATATGAGGGTGAGGACATTCCGGAGGAAGATCTCGTCTCTTACGTCGACCGGCTCGACTCGCCCACGTGCAGAATCGTGAAGATCCTCCTTTTCGTCACCTGTGGCGCGGGGGGAATGATACCCGAGTTCAAGGCGCTCGACACCCCGCTCATGATCGCGACGGCTTCCACGGCCTGCGAGATAGCACACTACGACGACGACGATTGCCAGCACGCCCCGACCTCGTGCAACTACACGGCTTATTCGTTCTGGTGGTTCTCGGCGCTCCATGGGAGCCATCCCGATGGAACCCCGGTGGATGCAGATAAGAACAACGACGGATCCGTGAGCATCTATGAAGCGGCCACATTCGCCAGGGAGAACGACGAGTACGTCGACGAGGACGCGGACCACATAGAGCACCCGCTCTACTGGGACAGCAACTGCCTCTGCGGCCGTACCACGACACTCAACGGCGTGCTGCCCAACCTGCCCGCTTTGATTGCGTTTCCCTATCCCTGCCACGGCCCTTGGCCGTGCCGGTGGAACACAGAGCGCTGTCCCTGGCCGCGCCAGGGGAGCGCAGAGCGCGGTATCGAGGGTCCCATTGCCGCGTCGGCGTCAGCCGCGAGCAGGC
>JBGSIK010000533.1:0-4649 GCA_041742575.1 Candidatus Krumholzibacteriia bacterium | reverse complement strand
CTAAACAGGACTCGCGCACTGCACGGAGAAGGTGTCGGATGCGGCGGGAGTTACTTCTTAGCGCGTTCCCAGTAGACATCCATTTCGTCGAGGGTCATGGCCGCGAGCTGTCTTCCATCGGCGCGGATCAGTTCCTCCATGCGCCGAAATCGCACCATGAACTTGGCCGTGGTTGCGTTGAGGGCGGAGCTTGCGTCCACGTTGAGGAAGCGGGTCAGATTGATCGCTGAGAACAGCAAATCGCCCAGTTCCTCCCGCACCTGATCGCCCGAACCGCTCGAGAGGGATTCCTCCACCTCGCCGAGCTCCTCGCGGAGCTTCGCCACAATCCCCGAAACATGGTCCCAGTCGAAACCCACGGAAGCCGCACGCTCTTGGACTTTTTCCGCCCTGCGTATCGGCGGCAAGTTCCCGGCCACATCGTCGAACAACCCGGTGTCCGCACCTGCGGTCTTGCGGCCCGCCCGTTCCTCCGACTTGATCCGTTCCCAGTGGACGATGCTCTCATCCGGAGTGTCCGCTCTGGCATCGCCGAAAACGTGGGGGTGGCGGCGGTATATCTTGTCGTGGGCATGCCGGGCGAGACGTGCGATCGTGAAGTCCGGGTCGGTCTCGTTCTGAATCGCTACCGCGAAGCACACCAGGAAGAGCACGTCGCCCATCTCTTCGAACAGCTCGTGAACGCGGTTACGTGACGCCCAATCCAGCTCGTACGCCTCCTCGATCAGGTCGGAGAGGATGTCTTCGACTTTCTGCGCACGGTCCCACGGACAGCCGTTTTCACCGCGGAGCGTCCTGATGAGGCCGAGCAATCGCTCGATGGCGTCTTCGTCTTCTCGCGACATGGCGCGATGATACGAGCCGTCGCCATGCGGCGCAAGCCAAAGTTAGCTCTTGCTACAAACGCGTACCCGCAATAAAATCGGGGATTGCCATTCACTCGGGAGCCTGACGGCATGACCGTGGACAATACGCCGACCGTGCTGGACCGCATCATCATCCGCGGCGCCAGACAACACAATCTCAAGAACATCGACCTCGAGATCCCGCGCGGGCGCTTGACGGTGATTACCGGGGTTTCCGGTTCGGGGAAATCCACACTTGCATTCGATACTTTGTATGCGGAAGGTCAGCGACGCTACATAGAATCGCTTTCCACTTACGCCAAGCAGTTTCTGGAACGAATCGGCAGGCCGGATGTCGACGAGGTCATCGGCATCAGCCCGTCCATCGCCATCCAGCAGAAGAACACGACGCAGAGCTCCCGTTCCACTGTGGGCACCGCCACCGAGATCTACGATTACCTGCGCCTGCTGTTCGCGCGAGTCGGGCGCACGTTCTGCCCCGAATGCGGCACCGAAGTGAGCCGGCGCGAACCGGACGAAGCGGCTGAGGACATGCTGGACAAACACCAGGGCGAGACCTTCTTGATCGTCGCGGCGCGTCCCGTGGAAAAGGGTGTTCCCGTAGGCCGGCACTTGGAAGCGCTGGTGAAAGACGGGTACTCGAGGATCCTGGTGGGGGGGAACGTGCTGAAGCTCGATCCGCCGCCGGCGGGATCTCTCGAACACCTCGAGGCCATCGACGTCGTGGTCGATCGGATCGAAATCGACGAAGCGCGACGCGGCCGCATTCATGAAGCCGTCGAGGCCGCATACGCCATCGGTGGCGGATTCGTTCGTTTCGTCTCACCGGAAGACGGTCGCTCGGAAACGTACACCAAGCATCCGATTTGCGTGACCTGCCGTCGCACCTTCGAGGAGCCGAGACCGATCCTGTTCTCGTTCAACACGCCCTATGGCGCCTGCCCGCACTGTCGCGGTTTCGGCAACCGCATGGAATTCGACGAGAAGTTGATCGTGACCGAGCCGTCCCGCTCGATTCGCGCGCACGCGATCGAGCCGTGGGCTTCGGATAAATTCGAGTACTTCCATGACCAGTTGATCCGGTATTGCCGCAAACGCGGCATACCGGTGAACGTGCCGTACGGGGAGTTGCCGAAGGCGTCCAAGAAGCTGATCATGGAGGGGGATGGGGAGTACGTGGGAGTTATACCGTTCCTGGAGAACCTCCGCGACAAGTCCTACAAGAAATACGCACGCTTCTTCACCAGGCGCTACATGACATATCGCGAATGCAGGCAGTGCGACGGCGGACGCCTGCGGAAGGAAGCCTACTACGTGAAGCTCGGCGGCAAGGACATCCGGGATGTCTCCGCGATGACGCCGGGCAGCGCCCTGGAGTTCATAAAGGGTCTCGATCTCGCACGCAGGGAGCGCGTGGTTGCCAAGGACGTGCTCATAGAGATCAAGTCGCGCCTGCAATTCATGCTCGACGTGGGGCTCTACTACGTGACGCTGAACCGTCTCACCAGAACGCTGTCCGGCGGTGAAGCGCAGCGGATCAGCCTCGCCAATTCGCTGGGCGCGAACCTGCTCGATGTGTTGTACGTTATCGACGAGCCCAGCATCGGTCTTCACCCCCGCGACACCGACAACCTGGTTCGGGTGTTGATGGAGCTGCGCACGCGGGGAAACACGGTCGTGGTCGTCGAGCACGACATGGACATCATAAGGCGCGCCGATTACATCGTGGACCTGGGGCCGGGGGCTGGCGAACGCGGCGGGAACATCGTTTACCAGGGCTCCGTGGATGGAGACGGCGGGCAATCCCGAACGCTGCGATACGTCCGCGAAGGTTACCCGCTGCGAATGCAGCCGGCAGGGAATGCGGCCCGGCCGGGAAACGCGTCGCGGGGCGTGATCGCACTCCACGGCGTGTCCGAACACAACCTCAAAGACATCGATGTCGATTTCCCCATCGGACAGTTTACGTGCGTGACCGGCGTGTCCGGGTCGGGCAAGAGCACGCTCGTGTGCGACGTCTTGTACAACGCGCTCCGGAGGGGTGCCGACCATCGTGCCCACCACTACCGCGAATTGAGAGGGCGGGAGCTCGTTTCCAACGTGATGATGGTCGATCAATCTCCGATCGGCAAGACACCGCGGTCGAATCCGGTGACGTACATCAAGGCTTTCGCGCTCATACGCGAGATCTTCGCGTCGCAACGCGAAGCCCGCCGGCGCGGATACCAGTCGAGTAGATTCAGCTTCAACGTGCCGGGGGGCCGCTGTGCGAGATGTCAGGGGATGGGATACGAGCGGGTGGAGATGCACTTCATGGCCGACCTCTTCGTTCGCTGTTCGGAGTGCGACGGTAAGCGCTTCAACCACGAGACCCTGGAAGTGACGTACCGCGGAATGGATCTCGCCGAGGTGCTCGATCTCACGGTGGAAGATGCGATCGCGCACTTCGCCGAGCATCGGCGGCTGGTGGAGCAGCTGCGCGTGCTGGAACGGGTGGGGATGGGTTATATCCGTCTGGGGCAGCCGTCCACGACGCTTTCCGGCGGCGAATCCCAGCGCATGAAGATTGCGAGGGAACTGGCGGAAAACGTCGGCGGCGCCAGCGTATACATTCTGGACGAACCGACGACGGGGCTCCACGTCGACGATGTGGCGGCTCTCGTCGATGTCCTGCGCGAACTGGTCGTCAAAGGCAACACCGTGGTCGTGGTCGAGCACAACCCGCAGGTTGTCCTTCAGGCGGATCACATCATCGACCTGGGGCCTGAGGGCGGGGAAGACGGGGGACGGGTGATCGCGGTCGGCACGCCGTGGCAGATCGCGCGAGCGAAGGAATCCCATACCGGAAAATACCTGCGCCGCTTGGTGCGACAGGCGGGAAAGGATGAGAAATGAATTTATGTGTGACCGGTGGGGCGGGCTATGTGGGTTCGGTCGTCGTCGAACGCCTCCTGGGTCAGGGGCACCGGATCACGGTGTTCGACAATCTCTGCGCCGGCCACCGGGACGCCGTGCCGCCCGGCTGCCGCTTGGTGGAAGGAGACATTCGGGATGGGGCCGCGCTGGACGCGGCGCTCGGTTCCTCGACGGACGCCGTCCTGCACTTCGCCGCTCTCAGCATCGTATCCGATTCGGTGGCCGACCCTCTGTCGTATTTCGAGAACAACGTTGCCGGCTCGGTTTCACTTCTCCGCGCCATGGAGCGGAAGGGCGTGTCCCGAATCGTCTTCTCATCGAGCGCCGCGGTGTATGGAGAGCCGCGGCGCCTCCCGATTGCGGAGACCGACCCTTGCGAGCCGACCAACCCCTACGGGACCACCAAGCTGTTCATCGAAAAGATCCTGGAGACCTGCCACCGCTGGCGCGGACTCTCCTACGTGGCGCTGCGCTACTTCAACGCCGCGGGCAGCACGGAACGCTTGGGGGAAGACCACCGACCGGAAACCCACCTCATCCCCGTTGTGCTCGACACCGCCTTGGGGAAGCGGGAGTTGCTCACGATTTTCGGAGATGACTACGATACCGGCGACGGCACCTGTGTCCGCGATTATGTCCACGTGCTGGACCTGGCGGAGGCCCACATCTTGGCCCTGGCGGCGATGGAGCGGGGATTCTCCGGTCCCCTGAACCTCGGCAGCGACGCGCCCTTCACGGTCCGGCAGGTGGTGCAGGCGGTGGAGAACGTGGCGGGTGCTCGGATCGAGTGCAGGATCGGCCCGCGGCGGCCCGGAGACCCCCCGGCCCTCCTTGCCTCTTCCGCGCGAGCCGAGGAAGTGTTGGGGT
>JBGSIK010000532.1:0-5897 GCA_041742575.1 Candidatus Krumholzibacteriia bacterium | reverse complement strand
CGGGGGAGCGGTCGCGATTCTTTGGGGGTACTGCGGCGCTTGGGTGGTGGGGATCGTTTTGTTCGCCGTGCTCATGGTCCGATACTTGCCCCACGCGGAGCCGGAAGCGGCGGAGGCCGTCGGGCTCACGCGGAGACTGATGGCGCTCAGCGTGCCGCTTGCGGTGAGCAGCGCCTCCGTCACCGTGTACGCCTACATCGACAAGCTCATGCTCATGTACTTCGACGGTGTGGAGGAAGTGGGTCAATACGCAGTGGCGCGAAATGTCGTCGAGGTCTCTCTGTTCCCGTCTTTCGCTGCGGTCACGATGCTGCGCCCGGCGCTTGCTTCCCGCTACGCGGCCGGCGTGATGACGGAATGCACAGCCCTCATCCGCGGCTCGCTGCGTTTCGCCCTCGCTTTCGGTGTGCTCTTCGGCGCCCTTTTCGCGGTCCTGCCGGTCCCTCTGATGACGTTCGTATTTTCCGACAGCTTCCGCTACGCCGGGGAAATCATGACGGTGTTCGTATGGGTGATCGTAATCCGCTCGCTGGGGGCCATCGTGCTCCCCGCTCTGGTGGCGGCGGAAAAAACGCGCCTCTATGCGACCCTCACCATGGTCACGGCCGGTCTCAACGTGGTTCTCAACCTGGTTATGATTCCGAGATGGCATTCCCGGGGCGCGATCGTGGCGACACTTATCTCGTACGCCGTCCTCTTCGTGGTTGGATTGGCCCAGACCTTCCGTATATTTGCGGTGCGGGTCGATCGCGCCGGCGTTTCCGCCGGGATTCGCACGGTTCTTGCAGGGGGTCTCGCAGGGCTTTTTTTGTGGTTCGTAGTTGGACAGGTCTACCGCGGTGGGCCGGTCCCGTCCGACGCACGCGTGCTGCTGTGGTCGGTACTGCTGGTAGGTGTGTATGCATCACTGCTCCTGGTCTTGAGGGTGGTCCGGTTGGACGAATTCCGGTCCGCTCTCGCCAACTTGCGTAACCGCAAGTAAAACAATAGGCTTTAACCCTTGACAACCTCGTTGCGGGTCCAATATGGTCGTCCACGAGCGATCGGGATCCGCGCGCGACAGAGTCGGCCCGATTGCCAGGAGGCTTCCCGTTTTGACAGGCGAATCGTATCTGGTAAGTGAACTTGCCGCATTCCTGGTCACGTTCGCGGTCACCATGGCTGCCACCCCGATGGTGCGGAAATACGCCCTCCGCTGGAGGCTCGGCGATAAACCGAACGGCCGCAAAATCCACACCGACATGATTCCCCATCTGGGGGGCATCGCGATCGTCCTGGGGGCGGTTTGCGGATTCCTGGTGGTTGCCTTCGTCGCGCCCGGCGGGGCCTACGATTGGAAGTTGTTGTTCCAGAGAATGTTTCCCGCCGTGGTGTTGATCGTCGCGCTCGGGCTGGTCGATGATATGAAGAGCCTGCGGGCAGTGCAGAAGCTCACCGTTCAGATCATCTCCGCGTTGTTGCTCGGGTTTTCTGGATTCCTCCTCAACACCGGAATATCGCCACTGGACGGCACCTGGGTGTTGTCGCTGGCCGTAACGGTTTTGTTCGTGGTGGGTATCTCCAGCGCTGTCAACTTGATCGACGGGCACGATGGACTGGCGGCGGGCGTGAGCCTCATCGCGTCGGCGGCCTTCGCGGTGATGGCCGCGATGGTGAACTCCTCGATGCTCGCGATCGTCATGCTGGTCCTCGGCGGCGCGTGCGCGGCATTCTTGGTCTTCAACTTCCCGCCCGGAAGAATCTTCATGGGAGACACGGGAAGCATGTTCCTCGGTATCATGCTGGCGGCGGTCGCGTGCTCGATCACGATGGTTCAACCGACGGGCCGCACATTCGTAGCCGTTTGCTTCGTGCTCGGGGTTCCCATGCTCGACGCCTGGCTCGCCGTCACCCGCCGGCTGATTCTCCGCTCTCCTCTGTTTCGGGCGGACTGTCTGCACATGCACCACATCTTGATGGATCTCGGGTTGTCTCCCAAACAGATCCTGCTCGTCCTCTATTCGATGGAAGCCTTCTTGGCCGTGCTCGGCGTCTTGGTCCTGCAAGGTTACGTCCTCCCCGTGATCTTGGGCGTGGCTCTGATCGCCGCGGCTTTTGCGTCGTTCCTGCGCATCATGATCGCGTCGCGCACCGCCGCGCCTGTCGGCGCGAATCTCGCGACGAGTTCGCTGCGCCCGCTCAAGAGCAACGTGACCAACCGGGACGCGTCCCTCGGGCGCTAATGCCGTTGACGGTCTTCCGCCCCATGTGCTATCGTTGTGCACACCTTTAAAACGAACCGCCGGAGTCAAGCGTCACGCACTGGGGGATAATCCGTGGCGACGAAAACGCAGTGTCGCATCGGTAGCGACGTCGACCTGCTATCGCGAATTCAGCTGCAGGAGGTGCTCCGGCTCCTCGAAGAGAGCGGACCGAAGAGCTCGGTCGAATTCACAGCCCCTGCCGAAACGATGTTTCTCAAGGAATCCAAGACGCAACCCAACACGCCCTCGCGCGTGGTGTTGTTGATGAGTGGGCTGCTGTCCGGCGCCTACGACGCGCTGGTTCTGGATGCCACCGTCGCCCCCACGCAACCCCCGGTCGGCCTCGCGATCGGTGCCATCACGAGACGGCTCACCCCCTACGACGCGCTGGTGTGCAAGGACGAGACGATACTCGACGAGCTGCCGGAACGTGCGGTGCTCGCGGCGAACGGCGCGAGACGCGAGGCGCAGATGCGCTACTATCGCCCCGATCTCAGGATCGTTCAGTCCAGGGGGAGCCTGGACTCGCTGATCCAGAAGGTGAAGGGCGCCAAGATCGACGCCGCGGTGGTAGCGGCGGCCGACATGGAACGCCTGGGCAAGCAGGAGTGCGTGGTCGAGTTGCTGACCACCGCTGTGTGCGTACCCGCTGCCGGGCAGGGCGCGCTGGTCGTCCTGGTTCGATCCGGCGACCAGCACTTCCACGACAGCGTCTCCCGAATCAACGATCCCACTTCCCATCGCGAGCTCGCGGCGGAATGGGCATTCCTCGAATACATGGGTGTCAACGGCGCCGCCCCGGTTGGAGTGATCGCCAGCACCGAAGCGAAAGTAGTCGAGATGGAAGGCGCGCTGGCCTCTATGGACGGTCGGGAGAGGATCCAGATCACGGTCAAGGGCTCGCCCGGTCACGAAAAGGAGCTCGGACGCACGCTGGCCGAGGAGATTCTCGAAGCGGGCGGGCGCGACATTCTTCAAGAGCTCCACCTCGCCTGACTCGATCCGCGCAAGAATCTGGGAGTGACAGAGAATCATGTTGGACAGACGGTTGATCCGTGAGGAACCGGACAGGGTAAAGCGCGCCGTTGAGGCGAAGGGCGCCGCGGTGGACATCGAGAGGATCCTTTCTCTCGACGCGCGGTTTCTGTCCAATCTGAGAGAAGGCGATGATCTCAAGCACGAGCGCAACGTGCGTTCCCAGGAAATCGGGGAGCTCAAACGTTCCGGACAGGACTCTGAGGCGCTGCAGGCGCGCATGAAGGCGATCGCGGGCCGCATCAAAGAGATCGAGGCCCAGAACAAGGAGATCGAGGAGGAGCTGGCCCAACTGCTGCTGACGGTGCCGAACATACCGCACCAATCGGTTCCGATCGGCAAGGACGCTTCGGCCAACATCGTCGTCAGGACCTGGGGAAAGGTCGAGGAGCCGTACTTCGAGATCAAGCCCCACTGGGATATCGGCGAGGAGTTGGGGGTGCTCGACCTGGAGATGGGGCGGAACGTATCGGGACGGGGATTCATCGTTTTCAGAGGCGACGGCGCTCTCCTGTGCCGCGCGCTCATCAACTTGATGCTCGACATTCACATCGAACAGGGCTACGAGGAGGTCAGCGTACCGTACCTCGTGCACCGGGACTCTATGGTGGGCACCGGCCAGCTCCCGAAGCTGGAGGAGGACATGTACCGCACGGTTCCGGACGACCTGTTTCTGATTCCGACCGCGGAAGTGCCGGTGACGAACCTGTTCCGGGACACGTTCATTCCCGCGGAAAAGCTGCCGCTCAAGCTCACCGCCTACAGCGCCTGCTTCCGGCGCGAGGCGGGAAGCCACGGCGCCGACACGCGCGGTCTCCTGCGCGTTCATCAGTTCGACAAGGTCGAGATGGTCAAGATCGCCCACCCCGACTCGTCCTACCAGGAGCTCGAGTCGCTGGTCGGAGACGCGTGCGCCGTGCTGGAGGCGCTCGAGCTGCCGTATCGAGTGGTGACCTTGGCCTCGGGAGACCTCAGCTTCGCTGCCGCGAAATGTTACGATCTCGAGGTGTACGCGCCGGCGGTGCGGAAGTGGCTCGAGGTGTCCTCGTGCAGCAATTTCGAGGATTTTCAGGCGCGGCGCGCCAACATCAAGATAAAGAAGACGAGCGGCGAGAAACACCGCTTCGTGCATACACTGAACGGATCCGGCGTGGCGCTGCCGCGCATCGTCGCGGCGATACTGGAGTTGAACCAGACGCCGACCGGCCGGGTGAAGATACCGCCCGTGCTCAGGCCGTACATGAGGGGCAAGGAGTTCCTCGGCTGAAGCCCTGTGACCGCGCGAAGGGTGATCCACACTCGCCCCGGCGGCGCGCAACATGAGACTCCCGTCCAGCAATAGAGGCAACATCCGGTTCTGGCTGAAGAGCTATCTGTTCTTCGGGGTGGCCGTCCTCATCCTCGGCGTGCTGATCTACTCGAACTACCTGATGGACCGCATGAAACAGCAGACGACCGCGACCACCCGGCTGTTCGGGCGCTTTCTCGACAATGTTCACTTCGAGGTGGACGACCAGGGCAAGCTGGCATTGCTGCAAGAGGTGATGAACGAGACCAATCTGCCGATCATCGTCACCGTGTTCGGGGGACGTCCGATCGCCTGGCGGCACGTTCCCGTCAGCCAGATGACGGATGAGGACCTCGAGGTCATACGCACCATGGATCTGAACAATCCGCCGCCGGGGAAGTTCGCGGAGCTCATGGAGCTTGTGAGGGATTACGACAAGGTCAACCGGCCGATCCCGATCCGCGTCGTCGGCATGTCCGATATCCAGGGATGGGTGCACTTCGGGGTGTCCCCGCTCGAGCGGGAACTCCGCTACATGCCCCTGATCCAACTCGGGCTGTTCCTCCTGTTCATGGGAGTTGCCATACAGGGATTGCGTTACCTCAAGATCAGCGAGGAGCGTTCGATCTGGGTGGGAATGGCCAAGGAGACCGCGCACCAGTTGGGGACGCCGCTCTCCGCCCTCATGGGATGGACGCAGTTGCTCAAGGACAAGATCGAATCGGGTCGGACGCAAGAACTCGCGGCATCGGTGCAAGAAATGGGGGTCGATCTCGATCGTCTGCGCAAGGTGACGGAGAGGTTCAGCAAGATCGGCTCGCGGCCGGAACTCGCGGAAGTGAACATCGTGGCTGTTCTGGAGCGCACGGTTTCGTATTTCCACCGGCGTCTGCCCCGTCTCAAAGCGAAGTCCATCATCTCGCTGGTTGCGAGCGACTGCCCGCCTATCCTGGGAAATGAGGAATTGCTGGAGTGGGTGTTCGAGAACCTGATCAAAAACGGCCTCGACGCGCTGGGAGACACGAGTGGAACCATCGAGATCCGGGCCTCCTGCCGGAAATCCCGGAGGCACGTCGAGGTGTACGTGAAGGACACGGGTCGGGGAATCCCGCCCGCTCACCGGGAACAGATTTTCCGGCCGGGGTTCACGACCAAACCCCGGGGATGGGGATTGGGGCTCGCTCTCACCCGTCGCATCGTCGAGGAGTATCACCAGGGGGTGCTTCGACTGGTCGAATCGCACCCCGGCAAGGGGACGACCTTCCTCGTTCGCCTTCCCGTCGCCGAGCCTTCGACACATCCTCCCGATTGACCACACCGCCACGCTCCCG
>JBGSIK010000531.1:0-5875 GCA_041742575.1 Candidatus Krumholzibacteriia bacterium | reverse complement strand
CGTCGGCGGGTTGCTCGCCCAGGGTGCGGGGCCGCTGGACGCGGCCTGCACGGCCTGTTTCTTGCATGGCCGCGCCGGTGAGTCCGCGGCGGAAGACCACGGCGTTCGGGGCGTGATAGCCGGCGACCTGCCGGTCTACCTGGGAGAGGCGGTGCTGGAGCTGGAGGCGATCGCCGGGAAGTGAAGGACCCGCGCTTCGGACGAATGACTCCGGAATCGCGCCCGCTCCTCGTTCACGGTCGGCGGGGACGGCGCCGCGAGCTGACGCCGCTTTTTAGCACGTGCAGGTGTCAGTTACCATTTGACGCGACCCACCGGTTTAATTAGATTCTGCTTTTTCATAACGCGGTCGAGATGTCCCGCTAGTGCAAGGATGGTGTCTGAATGGAGAAGAGAAGCCCCGCTCAGGTGATCGAATTCGCCAAGAAAAACAGCGCGGTCATACTGGATCTCAAGTTCCTGGATTTCCCTGGCACTTGGCAGCACTTCAGCGTGCCGATCGATGCGCTGACCGAGGAATCGTTCGAGGAAGGATTCGGGTTCGACGGCTCGAGCATTCGCGGCTGGAAGAGCATCAATGAAAGCGACATGCTCGTCATCCCCGACGCCAACACGGCGTTCATGGATCCATTTACAGAGGAACCCACGCTCAACCTGATCGGCAACGTGTTCGACCCCATCACCAAGGAGCGTTACTCCCGCGACCCGCGAGCCATCGCCATCAAGGCCGAGCATTACCTGCAGAGCACGGGCATCGCCGACACCGCGTACTTCGGACCGGAGGCGGAGTTCTTCATCTTCGAAGACGTGCGCTTCGAGCAGCGGGAAAACACGGGGTACTACTTCCTCGACTCGCAGGAAGGCTCCTGGAACACCGGCCGTGAGGAGAAGCCCAACTTGGGCTACAAGCCGAGATACAAGGAAGGATACTTCCCGGTTCCGCCGACGGATTCGCATCATGACATCCGATCGGAGATGCTGCTGCTCATGAAGAAGATCGGCCTCGAGCCCGAGGCGCAGCATCACGAGGTGGCGACCGCCGGGCAGGCGGAGATCGACCTCAAATACGACACGCTGGTCACCATCGGCGACAAGCTGCTCATCTTCAAGTACATCGTCCGCAATGTCGCCCGGCGTCACGGCAAGACGGTGACCTTCATGCCCAAACCGATATTCAACGACAACGGCTCCGGGATGCACGTCCACCAGAGCCTGTGGAGGCAGAACAAACCTTTGTTTGCCGGGACGGGATATGCCGGGTTGAGCGACATGGCGCTCCATTACATCGGCGGCATTCTGGCCCACGCGCCGGCGATTCTCGGGATATCCAATCCGACCACCAACTCCTACAAGCGGTTGGTGCCGGGGTTCGAGGCGCCGGTGAACCTGGCCTACTCGCAGCGCAACCGCAGCGCGGCCATCCGCATCCCCATGTACTCGCAGTCTCCGAAAGCGAAGCGGATCGAGTTCCGTTGCCCGGATCCAACGTGCAATCCTTATCTCACGTTTGCGGCCTTGATCATGGCCGGGCTCGACGGCATCGAGAACAAAATCCATCCGGGCGAACCGCTGGATAAGAACATCTACGACCTGCCGCCGGAGGAACTGGCGGGGATACGCAAGGCGCCTGCCTCCCTCGACGACGCCCTTCGGGCGCTGGAGGAGGATCATGATTTCCTGCTCAAGGGCGATGTCTTCACGGAAGACGTGATCCGTACGTGGATCGACTACAAGCGAGAACGCGAGATCGCGCCCATGCGGCAGCGACCGCACCCGTATGAGTTCTTCCTCTACTACGACGCGTGAGCCGCGCAGGAGGGGAATCGGGAGCGGCAACGAAAAAGACCGGCGGGTGTTCGGGCCTCGGCCGCTTCGGGCCCCTACGGTAATGGGCACCGATTCCTCCCCATCGAAGCGCGCAAGGCGCTCCGCCCCGGAAGTTTTCCCGGTCGGCGGTCGGCCCACATCCCGCAAGCGGTTCGTGAGAGAGGCGAAATCCTATTTCGCCCAGCTCACGAAACCCCTCATCGAATCGCGCACCCCCAAAACCCCGGGCAAGAATTTCGTAGCCGGCTATAGCCGCGCCGTGGACTCGATCGTCAGGATCCTGTTCCGGCGCGCGGCGCGGGAGAACGGCGTCGCCGAGGACAAGGCCGGTATCGCCGTCATCGCAACGGGCGGTTACGGGCGGTCGGAACTCGCTCCGTACTCCGACGTGGACATTCTCCTCGTGTGCGGCGAGAAGACTCCCATCGCGGACGCGGTGGCCGGTGCGTTCATTCGCTACGTATGGGATACCGGTTTCGAGCTCGGGCACATGGTGGAGTCGCTCGTCGAAAGCGAAACGGCTCTGGTCCGCCACATGGACTCCAAGACCGCGCTGATCGAGAGCAGATGGGTATGCGGGTCCCGGTCGGTCGCGCGTGCAGTCGAGCGCCAGATCTCGCGCATCCGCCGCAGCGAACGCGAGCAGTATCTGCGCAGAAAGGTCGACGACGCCCTCGCCCGCTACGAGAAACACGGACGGAGCTTCCAGCTGATCGAGCCGAACGTGAAGTCCAGCCCGGGCGGGCTTCGGGATCACCAAACACTGGTATGGTTGGGTCAGGTCGCTCACGGACCGAGAGGGCTCCCCGCGCTCCGGCGCACGGGGCTCCTGTTGCGGGGAGAGCAAAAGGAGCTGGAGGCGGCCTACGACTTCCTGTTGCGGGTTCGGGTCGAGCTCCACCTGGCCACGCGCTCGAAGCAAGACCAGCTCACGCTGGCGATGCAGAAGAAGATCGCAAGGACCCTCGGCTTCCGGGCGCGAGGCGGCCACCTCGGGGTCGAATTCTTCATGCGCGCCTACTACCACCACACGCGCGCGATATACCGCATCACTGCGGATGTGATCAAGGAACTTCACGACGGCAATGACGTGGGCGTTCTGCTCGGAGGGCGGCGAGTACGGCCGGCACCGGATGGCGCCACGCTGACGTTGCCGCTCCGGCGGGACACGATCCGGCGCCGGCCGCTGTACGTCTTCGAACGACAGAAAGCGGCCGGGGTGCAGCTCGACCGCGCCTTGCGCAGGCGGCTCGAAGTCCTTTTGCGCAGGGATCTCCGCGGGCCGGCAGAGATGGCGAGAATGCGGAACGCCTTCACGGAGATGTTCGAGGACGGGCGGAACCTCGGGCTCGCGGTGCGGTCGCTCCACGAGTCGGGCTTTCTCGGACGCATCATACCCGAGTACAAGAGGTTGACCTGTCTCAAGCGCTACGATCTCTACCACCACTACACGGTGGATGAGCACAGCTTCCGCGTCTTGGAATCGTTGCTCGAGCTCGATGCACACGGACGCACGGCGGACGACGCCATGATCCGGCTCCATCAGGAGATCGACGACAAGCGGCCGCTCTATCTCGCCGCCTTGCTCCACGACGTGGGGAAAATCGGGGGGCACGGGCACGCTCGGAAGGGCGCCGTGCTTGCCCGCAAGATACTCGAGCGCATGTCGATCCCGCGCCCGGAAATCGATTTCGTTGCGTTTCTCATCGAACACCATCTGTTGATGTCGCACTTCAGCCAGCGTCGCGATCCCTCCGACATCGGAACGCTGCGCGCGTTCTGCGAACGCGTCGGTGACCGCACCAACCTCAAGTACCTGTGCCTTCTCACCTATGCGGACTACCGGGCGACATCGCCGCTGGTTTGGAACGAGTGGAAACGGAACCTCCTGTGGGGACTGTATCTGCGCGCGTACGAATTCATCGAGAAGAAGGAAAAGCAACCGGAGGACGTATACCGGGCGCACAAGCAGCGGCTGCTCGAGGCATTTCCTCCCGGCGAGGCGAGAGAGCGCGCGCTGGCGCACCTCGACCTGCTCCCCGGCGGTTACCTGTTGAGCATGGACGCCGGGCAGGTCGGGCGTCACATGGAAATGATCGACGAACTCGACGGCAAGCACGCGGTGGTTGCCCACCGGTCGCGGAGCGGGCTCCACGAGTTCACCTTCTGCACGCACGACCAACCGTTCCGCCTCTCACAGTTGTGCGGCGTGCTTGCAATCAACGACTTCAACATCTACCACGCGCACGCGTTCACGAGGAGGGACGGAAAGGTGATCGACGTGTTCGGCGTGGAGGATCTGTCGGTGAGCGCGGGTGAGCGCAACGTCGAGGAGAGGGTCGCCTCACTCCAGCGCGACATCGAGGGTGTCATTGCGGGGAAGACCGACCTCGATGAAGCGGCCGCACGGTACGCGACCAAATGGCGCCGCCTGCGGCGGCAGCGAATTCCATCTTCGCCCAGGGTGAAGTTCGAGAACGACCTGTCGGGCGACTATACCATCATCGACGTGTTCGCCCAGGATGTGCCCGGGTTGTTGTTCCGCATCACACGTGCGCTTTCCCGCGAGGGACTCACGATCTCGCGTGCGAGGATATCGACCGAGGCCGACCGGGCCCTCGACGCTTTTTATGTGGCCGACAGATCGGGGAGGAAGATCACATCGGCCGCGCACCTCAAACGCATCCGCACCGCCCTCGAGCGAGAGATCAGCTGACCTCAACGGATCGACAAAACGAGACCACCGGGCGCCCTGTCGGTCAGCCACATCGGGCCGCTCGGGCACGGCTCCCTACGACCGACCGTGCCCATCGCAGTTCCGTGCTCGACGGTCGCCTCGGTTCGCGGCTCGCACATGGACCCTCTCATTATTGCTCGCCGCGAAACGGCCCGCTCGACCCGATGTGGCCGACCGCCCCTCGCCGAGAAAGAGTCGAGCGCAGTCGCACGGGTGGCGCCGATGGGGCCCCAGACGCGCAAACGTCTATAGCGCGTCTGGTGATCGGCGACAGGACCCGCACGGGGCTACAAATCACTTGCCCGAGCGATCCGATGTGACCGACGGACCCGAGCCACCGTGCACTCCGGGTAATCGGCGACAGGACCCGCACGGGGCTACATGGCCGGATGTGGCCGTCCGAGGGGACGTGTTGCGGGTTCCCCGCTCCCGGTCCTCGCGCGCGCTGTGTCGTAGCGCGCTGCGGAGGTCGCGTCGAGCCCGCAACACGTCCCTGGAGCGCCGCGGTGTTGGGTGGGAGGAGAGACTAAGCGGAGTGATCGAAGCCGACGTTGCGGACGAAGCGTTCGAAGCACGCGCGCACCGTTTCTTTCGCGGTCGCCACCAGAGCTTCCGCTCCCTCGGGACACGCCACACCCCAGCACTCCAACGTGCGCGTCAAGTAGAGATCGAGTTGTCGCGATTTTTCGTCCGAGCGTGGAAGCGAATACTCCTGCAGCTCGAGGAAGTACTCGATCGCGTTGTACAGGGACAACGCCCGCACCAGGGCGTCGCAGTCGGACGCGTCGAGGAGACCGTGGTCCCTCACCAGCGCGAGCCGCTCCGGCGTGCTCAGAGAGGTTTCGTAGCCACCGGGGAGCGCGGCCATCCCGATGGCAGTGATGTACTCGACGTCGTACCTGCCCCCGGCTGACCGTTTGGTTTCCCACGCCGTGTGGGACCGCGGCGCCAGCGTTTCGATCGACCGGCGCATCTGCACGAGCGAGGTGACTTCCTCGCCGCTGAACGGACGAGCGACGGCGGCGCCGACCAGTTCGAGGAACCGAGCGGCGACCGCATCCCCGCCCCACCAATGGCGGCATTTCGCGAAGGCCACCTTCTCCCACAACGAGATCCGGCGTTCCACGTACTGGCGGTAGAAAGCCACGTCCTGGACCAGGGGGGAACTGGCGCCCTCTCCCCGCAGCCTGAAATCGAGCTTCACGATGCGGCCGTCGGTAAACCAGCGACTCAGCAGTTGAACCTCCGCCGCGACGGCGGCAATGTCCGCACCATCGGACACCACGATCACGTCGAGATCGCTGAAGAGCC
>JBGSIK010000530.1:0-2784 GCA_041742575.1 Candidatus Krumholzibacteriia bacterium | reverse complement strand
GTCGCTCGTTTTTCTCGCCGTCGTCGGCCCCGACACCAAAGTCGTCCCGGGGGTCCAGATGAAACGCGCCCACGTGGCGAAGATCCGCGACCTGGGGCTCCTCGAGCAAGGCGAGAAGATCCTGTTTTTCTACTCCGATGCCATTGTGGACATCAAGGCAGGTTTCTATTTCTTCTCTGATCGCAAGATCGTCGTGTACGACAAATCACTGGAGGAGCCAGCCGTCGTCATCGAGTATCCCCGGGTCGAGGACATCGAACTCGCGGAGTCCGATTCGTTCTTCGAGGACAGTCAGATACTGGTGACACTTGACGACGGATCCGAGGTTTGGTTTCCGGTGTCGAACGAGAACGACGGGCACAGACGGTTCTACCGCTCCCTGGTGGACACATGGCAGCGGAGCGTGCTTCCACGAATCTGAGCTCGACACGCATCGACCCTGCGGCTGTCTCGACGGGATGTTGTGCTTGGGGTGGGATTTCACAATCCGCGGCTATTCGCCCACTCAGCAAACGTGTGCTCCAGCTGCTCGAAGGAGTCGATCACATACAGGAGCGGTTGGAGATTCGCCACGTCGTAATCCTGTTCCGTGATCTCCGCGATGTCGAAGGGCCTCACCTCGGTCGCCGTGCTCAGGCAGTGCGTTATTTCCCTTGCCGAAGATAGAATGCCGTTACCGTAAATGCGAACGCCCTTCGGCGTGCGGATGAGGCCGAATTCGACCGTGAACCAGTAGAACCGCTCGACGCGCCGGCGGTCAACGCCTTGCGCCCGGAGCGCGGCCCGGCCAATGCGCTGGTAAAAGGCGGCGAACGAAGGCTCCGTGATCATCGGCATGTGGCCGAACATGTCGTGGAACAAGTCTGGAGCGGGTGTGTAATCGAGTTCGTAGCGTGGGCGTATGTAGTCGGTGGACGGGAATATACGTTCCGCGAGGCAGCTGAAGAAATCGCGTTCGTGCAGCAATCCCGGTGCCCGCGCCACGCGCCAGCCGGTCCTGCGCTCGAGCGTGCGGCTCAGCTCGGACAGAGCGGGAATGCGATCTTCCGGGAATTCCATGAGTGAAACGCCGCGTATGTACTCGTCGCAGCTGCGTCCTTCGAGAAGGCCGCGCTGGCGGCGCAAGAGAAGCTGCCACGTTACGTGTTCCTCGTCCGAATACTCCGGGCTTGGGATGGCATCGCCGACGATCGGCGGGCCGCTCAGCCGGACCGGGATGCATCGGGGATCGACACCGGAATCTGCGGCCCGCTCGTAAGCAGATTTAACTTCGCTTTTGCTGCGCTTCGGATCATTCATGACAAACCTCGTGGTCATACGATAAGGGCCGCAGGGCGTGCTGTCAATCGCTCGATCGCGAACCCTTGTCCGTTGCCGCATCATCGTACTTGCAGATCCGCTATTCCGCGTGTCGCATGCGACAACGCTTGCGCGCGCCGTTGTGCCGGTGGATAATTGGCGGACGAATCGTGAAGTGGGTCTCGAAGGCTCGACCATGACTGCCGCCTCGACAAGGACCGAGGACCGTGAGCCGGATCGTCATGGTTCACTGGGACGCCCATGAAGTGGAGGAGCGTGCCCGCTGGCGTCCCACTGGCAAAGAAACTCGGTATCAATGAAACCGCATAGCATTCTGGAATCGGCGCTTTATTGCCGCGATCTCGAGGCGGCGGGTGCATTCTACGCGAACGTGATGGGACTGGTGCGGATCGGGTACAAGAAAGACCGGCATGCATTCTTCCGGTGCGGCGAAGCCGTCCTGCTCGTGTTCAACCCCGAACACACCGGCACGGTTGCAACCAGCGTGAACGGCGTCACCGTCCCGCTCCATGGCAGCAGGGGGCCCGGACATGTGGCGTTCCGCGCCGAGATGGTCGAGATGGACCGATGGCGCGCCCACCTGGTCGCGCACGGCGTGGATATCGAGGCGGAGATTTCCTGGCCTGGCGGCGGCCGGTCGCTTTACTTCCGGGACCCTTGCGGAAACAGCATCGAGATCGCCACTCCCGAGTTCTGGTCGCCGTGACGGGAACGACCACCGCCGCGGCGGCGCCTACACGTGGAGTTCCACCACGTCGCGGTCGCGCAAGCCGTGGTCTCGTCCCACCTGCTGGCCGTCGAACTTGCCGCTGCCCCACACTCGGGCGAATCGAAGCGAATCGGCCAATTCGCGGTGAACGAGCCGGGCCACGTCGTACACGGTTCCACCCGCGAACAGCGTGTACGGGCGGTTCTTGTCGGGAGGGTGCCCGGGGATCTTCGTGTACACCCGGATGATGCCGAGACCGTGGAAGAGCAACGTCCCGATGCGGCCGAGGCCCTCGCCCGTCAGCGCCGAGACCGCGACGGCGGGGAAGCGAGCGCCGACCAACTCCTCCAGGACTTCGATCTCATCCGAGTCGAATCCAAGATCGTGCTTGTTGGCTACGAGGAGCGTCCGCAGGCGCACCCGGAACAGCAAGTCGGCTTCGTCGGCCTCGATCGTGGTTCGTTCCTCGCGCTTTGCGGGCTCGCCAGCCGGTACGGGCCCGGGATCGGTTTCGAGGTAGCCGCGGGCGAGGCGCCCACTCCAGTCATCGACCAGGCTGACCCGTTTCTCTTCGAGTTGCGCTCGGATGGCGATCACGTTTTCCACGCAGCCCGTCGCGGTGGGATCCACCACGAGAAGCACGGCACGGGCGAGCTGAAGCGCGTTCGGCATCCACGGCTCCACGAACGACGCCGACATCGGAGGCAGATCGACCAGCTGGAAGTGCACGTCCTCGAACGGCAGCATCCCGGGCT
>JBGSIK010000529.1:0-3208 GCA_041742575.1 Candidatus Krumholzibacteriia bacterium | reverse complement strand
CGAGCTGGACGACAAAGAGATTTCCGAGGACTACGAAACCACGGATGCCATGCTCGACCGTTTCTACCGGTTCCTGGACGAGCGCGGCTTCAAATACGACAAGGCCGACCTCAATGAAGAGAACGTGGACTACATCCGGACCATGATCGCCCGCGAGGCGGTGGCCCACAAGTACGGACGCAGAGCGATGTACCGTGTGGTGCTCAACAAGGATCCCGAGTTCCAGCAGGTTCTTGCGATCTTGAAGAAAGCGCCGACGCTCCCGGACATGTTCGCGTACGCCGAAGAGCAGAGAAGTCTGAAGAAAGCAAGCGTCGAGTAGAGGGAGGGGGCGGGAGGCCTTGGCCGGAGTCGGGAGCGCGCATCCGTTCCGGCGGCGGCGTTGGGGTGATATGAAAAAGATCGCTATTCTGTGTGACTTCGACGGTACCGTCGCCCAGGAGGACGTCGGCAATCTGTTGTTCCGGACTTTCTCCGGCAACGGCGGCTCCATGGAAATCGTCGAGCGCTGGCGGCGCGGCGAGATCTCCTCTCGGGAGTGCTTGGAACGGGAGGCCGAGCTGGTACGCGTCAATGAACAGGCGCTGGACCGTTTCGTGGCGGCACGGCACCTCGATCCTTACTTCAAGGATTTCCACGATTTCGCCACCAAGCGCGGCATGGAAGTCGTGATCATGAGCGATGGGCTCGACTATTACATCGAATCGCTACTGGTGAAGCACGGGCTCGGCGAGATCGAGTTCTTCGCCAACCGGATGAAGCTCGACGGCGATCGCGTGAGCGTCGAGTTTCCGTACTTCGGCCTGCTGGAATGCACGGACTGCGGCTGCTGCAAGACCCACCATCTGTTCAGGTATCGCGAGAAAGGCTACTTCATCATCTACGTGGGCGACGGTCTGTCCGACCGTTGTCCGTGCGAAACGGCGGACCTGGTGTTCGCCAAGGGACCGCTCCAGCAGTTCTGCCGCGAGAAGGGCATCGACCACATCGAATTCCGCAACTTCCGGGACGTCGAGCGGGAAATGCTCACGCGGATCGTCCTCGCCGGGGGACCGGAACCCGCCGACGAGTGAAGCGTTCGTCAACGTGGTGTTCGGCTCGAATCTGGACGCCCTCCCGAGGAGGGCGTTTTCGTTGAGTCGGGCTTCAACTTCGGATTGAGCCAGTACAGCTGCCAGGAACCGCCGGTGCTATCCGGCGAGAATCTGACTAGGGCGGCGTTGGGGTTCAATGTCGGGTGATCGACCACGCCGTCGGGGAGATTGTACCTCGGATCCTTGCGGTAGGAGTAGTAACCAACGAGGGCCATGAAGTGCAGGAGCTCCTGGCCGGGGATGCGACCGCCCTCGATGTACCCGCGGAGCTTCTGCGTTACTTCCCGGGCGTCTTCCGGCAAGACGTCGCCCTGTTCGACACGCTGCCAGAAGGTCTCCAGGAGCCCCTTGATCTCCTGACGACGGGCGAGGTCGAGACTGTCGGGAAGAACGGCGAGAAACCGTTTCGACAGGGCGCGCCCTTCCGCGGACGGCGAACGCGCGCAGCTTCCGGAAAGCACGGCGCTGACCGCCCAGAAGACGAGGATCGCAAGTGTCAGTTTTTTCACCGCCGCATCACAGCCTTTTCTCCCCGGTTTTGAGGTGTTGCGCGAACCATTCTACAGTCTCCGCGATCGCTCGTTCCAGTGCCTCCATCGAGCCGCCCGCGCCCACGCCGTACGTGTGTCCCGTGCGCAGGCGAACGAGCTTTTTCGGCGCTGCGGTGCTTGCTCCCGCTCCTCGGGAGAACGTTTCCGCGTCACGAACGGGCGCGACCAGATCGAGCTCGCCGTGCACGACGAGATGCGGTACCGAAAGTCGGGCCGCCCTCTCCCCCACGGCGTATTCGGCCCGGTGCGAGGACAGATCTTCGAGATGACCGAGACCCAGAGCGAGACGCTGTCCGGTCGCCGAATCGATGAACGCGTACTCCCCCTGCTCTCGCCACCGGTCCATCTGCCGGGCGGTGTAGTTGTCGGGTCGGGCGGGAGCGGACCACGTGGCGACGGCGCTGATGGAAGGATCGTCGAGCGCGGCTAGAAGCGCAACCACTCCTCCCCGGCTGTGTCCCCACAGACCGACGTTCACCCCTCGGGGGAACGGCCCCTTTTCCCGGTCGCGTAACCAGTGTATCACGGAAACGAGCTCGCGGCGTTCCCTGTCCATGGTGTTCCGCCGGAACCGCTGCGGGTGGCGGTAATTCGGTTCCGCGGGTGACGGTGGATCGCCGCCGTCCGTTCCATTGTGAGAAAAATCGACCGCGAGCGCTACGAGCCCCGCGTCGCAGAGCCGCCTCGCGAGCAACGGGATGAACCCCCACCGGCGGTATCCCTTGAATCCGTGACACAGGACGACGACCGACATTGGGCGATCGGCGGCGGGTTCGGTCAGCCGATCGGCGGCGGGGTACAAGTCCGCCCAAACCGGCCAATAACTCCCTGTCGGAATGCGAACCGATGTCGTCCCTAAGTCGGTCATGAAAGCCACCCGAGCGACCGGCGCCCCGGTATCGGCAAAGCGCCGTTTCGCCTCGCGCGAGGCGCGAGGCGCGAGGTTAAGATAGGGCATTCTCATTGAAAATTCAAGCGTTAGCCCTTGAAGCGGCCCCGGCGACCTACTATCATTTCAAGCATGATTGGCTCTGTCAGTCCCGCAACAGCCGCCCCGCCGGAAGTGTCCTCATACCCGGCCGGGGGCGATTGGCCGCCCGGTCTGCCCAACGGCGCCCGGGTGATTCTCGCCCCCCTTTGCGGTATCACCGATGCGGTTTTCCGCCGCATCTGCCTCCAGCACGGCGCCGAGATGGCGGTGACGGAGATGATCAGCTCCGAAGCGCTGACGCGCGGCAAGCAGGACGGGGCCCATTCCCTGCGGGGCTTGGATATGAGGGAAGGGCCGCTTTCGCTGCAGATCTTCGGCGCCGATCCCGACCGCATGGCCGAAACGGCGGCGCGCCTTTCGCAACTCCGCCCGGAGTACATCGACATGAACTTCGGTTGTCCGGTGCGGAAGGTCGTGAACCAGAACGGCGGTTCAGCCGTGCTCAAAGACCTCGATTTGCTCGGCCGGATCTGCCGCGAGGTCGCCCGGCGAAGCTCGGTGCCGGTTTCGGCCAAGGTCCGCGCCGGTTGGGACAAGCCCAGCGGCGGGAAGATCCGCGATATCGCCCGCGC
>JBGSIK010000528.1:0-2322 GCA_041742575.1 Candidatus Krumholzibacteriia bacterium | reverse complement strand
GGCGCGCGCGCACGAGATCAGCGCGTCGCAGGTGAGTTCGCTCCACATGAGAGGAGCCGTCGGGCAGCAGTCGAATATCGCCAGCGGTTTGCGCGCGAGCGCATCCGCTCCGCCGCGAACTGCCTCCAGCATGGCGCGCATGGGGGAGAACCCGTCGCGCACGAACGTCCCCGTGATCACCGGCTTCGTCCCGTATGCGAGCGCAATCAGCAAACGGAAACGATCGGAGAGGGAGGCCGCCAGGTCCCCCGGCACCACGCCGGTGCTCTGGATCCGATAGGCGTGTATCTGTTCGGTGAGTATGGCGAACTGGACGACATCCCGGGTGGTGGCCGAACGTATCTCCCCTCGGTCGGCATCGTAGAGGGAGAGCGCAGCCGAGCCGGGGTCGAAGTGTACGTGATTGGACCCCACGACCCGCGGGTTCTCCCCGGATCGATCGTACAACGTGAAGCTGCTCGGAACCGTCTCGAGGCAACGTCTGCACAGCGACGAGGGCAGGTGTACCCTCCCGTCACTCGATACGGTTGCCCCTGCGTCTCGCAGCAATTCGAGGGCGCCTTCGTGCTCGACGGCAAGGCCGACCTCCTCGAGAATCCGTAACGACTCCTCGATGATGGCGTCGACCCGTTCGGGTGCGATCATCACGGCATACGGACGAAATGGGTCGCTCACGATAAGAACCTCGCTTGTGTATCAGTCAGGACGCTTGTACAGGCACTCCACCATGCCGCAGACGTCGCAGGTGTGCTCATGTCGCGACTCGCGCGGGCTCTCTCCGAACACCACTGCGAACGAGATGGACTTGCGCGGGACCATCATGAATCCCTCGGTGAGGGAGACCCCCAGGGTCTGGCCTTCGAGCGCGCTCACGATCCACGATTGTTCCTTGATATCCCAGCACGCGTATCCCGGGCTGAAGCGGGGGCTGCAATACATGCCCTTGCCGCATATCTCGCGCTCGATGATCGCGTTGGCCGCGTCGGCGGCGGCCTCGGCGGCGGCCGATCCGTACGCGTCCAGGACCAGCGCTCGGCTCAGGTCCCCTTCGCCTTTGTACGCTTCCACGGCTCCCTCCAACCGCGGACCGATCGTGACCAGGCACAAAGCGACGGCATCGACATGATAGAGATAAGGGGAATGTGAAAGGTCGTGACGGCGCATGCAGCGGTAGACGCAACGCGGCTCGAGCAGGTTCGCGGCTTGAACTTGGGCCTCGGCGATGAGCGAAGCAACCCTTTTCGGCGCTTCGCCGCGCACGTAGCCGAGTGATCTCGCCACCTCTTCGATGTCGACATCGATTTCCAGGTGGTCTACACGGTGGATGGTGTCCATAAGATCTCCTCGCGATTCGGTTTGTGCGGCGGTTTCAGCGGCTCAGGCGCCGCACCAGCTCGTGAATGAACTCGGGGGTAGTGCCACAACAACCCCCGACGGCGTTGACTCCCGTCTCGAACATGCGGATCGCGTCGTCGGCGAAGGCGTCCGGCCGTTGCCGGTACACGGGTTTGCCGCCCTCGATATCCGGAGCTCCGGCGTTTGGTTGACACAGGAGGGGGATAGCGGTGGCGCCCCGCATTTCCCGCGCGAGATCGACCATATCGGAACTGGCGATGGTGCAGTTGGCGCCGACGAAAGCGGCGCCCGCTGACTCCAGCTTCGCGAACGAGGCGGCCACGCGGTCTCCCATCTCCGTGAAGAACCCCCTGGGGGTACGTTTGAACGTGAGAGTAACGCCGATGGGTACGCCCAACATCGGCCTCGCGGCCCGCAACGCGCACAGGCCCTCGCGCAGGTCGAAAACCGTCTCGATCAGAACCAGATCGATGGGCTCGGAAAGGCCCGCGAGCTGGGCCGCGAACTCCGACTCCAACTCGCGTTCCGTAGCGTCGCCGACCGGCGGCAGGATGCGTCCCGTCGGCCCCATGGAAAACGCCACCAACCGGGGCCTGGTACCGGCCGCTGTCGTACCGGCCGCTTCACGCGCCAAACGTACAGCGGCATTGTTGAGCGTCGCGACGTCGTTACCCAGACCGTGCGCAGAAAGCCTCGCGGGCGTTCCGCCGAATGAATTGGTGGTGATCACCTCGGCGCCGGCATCCACATAGGCGCGGTGGATTTCCTGCACGGTCTTCGGGTGCGCGCGATTCCACCCCTCCGGCGGGTGACCGGCCTCCAGCCCGCGCGCGATGAGCTGCGAACCCATGCCGCCGTCAAACACCACCCGGCCTCGGCGCAGGCGGTCGACAATTCCGTTATCCGGCTTTCCGGTCATCCCGGGAGAGCAGTCCTTTCGCTGTTTCGACGGCGGCCACGGCGTCC
>JBGSIK010000527.1:0-5103 GCA_041742575.1 Candidatus Krumholzibacteriia bacterium | reverse complement strand
GATCTGGCCGGCGAACCACGACCCAGCCGCGGGCCCCGCTCCCAGCGAGATCGGCTCGTCATTGGTGACATCGCCGAGGCCCGTGTAAGCCGCCCTGCCCTCGCGGACGCCATCCACGTAAATCCGAAGCGAGTCCAGGGTGGCGTCGTGCACGCAGGCGACGTGGTGCCACTGGTTGTCGTTCACGTCGTCGCGTGTGGTGCTGACACTCGCCGTCGTCGTACCATCGCTCATTGAGAACATGAGTCTCCCGGGATCTAGCGAGCTGCTTCGCCTGTTTGTTAAGGAGAACGGGAACCGCGTGGTACCGCCTCCGGGCGACGCCTTGGCGATCATGGTGGCGTCGTTCGATCCGAACCCGGCATTGCCCGTGTACTTGACCCACGCCTCGACGGTGAAGCTGGTGCTCGCGCTGAAATCGAAAGTGCCCGCCGTGTCGGGCACGTCGATGTACCCGCCGTTGCCGTCAAAGAGGAGCGCCTTGGTCTGGAGCGGCGTGACCGCCACCCAGATGCTGTCGGCGGGAGCGCTTTGAATGGTCGTGATCCGCCCGGTGATGCTCCCGTTCGCGGGTCGCCAGCCGTAGTCCCTCATCTGCTCCATTTCGTCGGAGAGCTCGCTGACGAAGCTCGCCACCCCGTACTCGTAGGTGCGCCCCGGCGCGGCGTCGAAGTCCTCGTAGACTTCGACGTTCTTCTCCACGTTGGCGATGCGCTGGCCGTCGCGATAGATGCGAAAGCCGTGCTCGTTCAGCGAACGGTCGTCCCATGTGATCTTCACACGGCCGCCGAGGGTTCCGTCCGAGGCGGCGACGGTCACCGGCGAGCGCACCAGCTCCAGGGGGTACGCCGCGTTTGCCCAGGTCGCGCCGATCAAAGCCTCGTCGCCATCCAGTGCGACGGAATGCCCGAAGAGATTGCAGGCACCACCCGCCGCAACCACCTTCTCCGTTTGACGCCATGTGCCGCCGTCTTCGAGGAATATGTATGCGGAACCAGTCACAGGGAATGAGTAGGGGTTCCCCACAATCACCGCATCGCCACTAAGGGCAACCGAGGAGCCGAAATCATTGCCTGCTAGACCGTCGCTGGGTGTGAGCTTCTGCCAGAGCGTCCAGTATTGGCCAGGCGAACGTGAGAATACGTACGCGGCGCCATACCCGCCGTTGACCACCCGAAGGTGCGCAGAACCCACGACGGCGACATTGCCATCGATGGAAACGGATGTCCCGAACGTTTCGTACGAGACGGGATCCTGGGGGAGCAGCGTCTGCCCGGGAGTCGTCGGCCACGTGCCGTCTGTTCCCCGCTTGAACACATACCCCGTGCCAGCCGTGCCGGTGCGCGGTGCGCCGACGATGATCATGCTGTCGCACACCGCCACGCTGTACCCGAAGTCATCCGTGGAGGTGGCGGTGAGCTTGCGGGTCTGCGTAGTGGGCCAGGTGCCGTCGGGATTCTGCACGTAGACGTACGCGGCCTCCGCATACGGTGCTCCCACCACAGCTACGCCGCCATCGACATCGACACTCCTTCCGAAGGAGTGGCCGGCGGCGCCGTCGCTGGCCGTCAGAGTGTATGAATACGCCCAGGTGCCGCTCGTTCCCCGTGTGAACACGTACGCGGCGCCGCGATAGGCGCTGTAGCCGGAAGCCCCGATGACGGCCACGTCACCCTGCATGGCGACGGCACACCCGAAACGGTTCGCGGCGGCAGGCGAGTCGGCGTAGAACTTCTGGACCTGTTTCCAATCCCCTTTGGCGTCTCTGGCGAATACGTAAGCCGACCCCGAATCTGTTCCCTTGTCGTCGTCTTCGAATGCGCCGACGATGGCCACGTCGCCGCTGATTGCCACCGCGGAGCCAAAATTATCGCCGGATGCGGTATCGATCCCTTTCAGCGCGAGCGTTGCCTCTACGGTGTGGGGAATGGGCGCGGGTGCCCGCATGCCGGGATCGTCCACGCTGATCGACATCAATGTAGTGGGGTACGCGCGTTCGAGCACGCGAAGACCCGAGAGGTCCGCCGCCACGTAGTTGAACTGGGCGGATACGGCGACACCGCGGCAGGTGTTCGGCGTGGCGTAGCTACCCGCCGGTGAGGGGTGCGCGGGGTCGAGCAGGTCGACCACCTGTATACCGGCGTCGCCGTCGGCCACGTAGGCATAGCGGCCCGAAACAGCGACCGCCATCGCCTCACCCGGCGTGTCGTAGTTAGCGATGAGCGCGGGTGAGGCTGGATTGCTAACATCGATGATCTGGAGGCCGGATGGCCCGTCGGCGATGTACATCGTGCTGCCGACGAGCGTAAGCCCGCGGGCGTAGCCGGGCGTGTCGTAGCTCCCGGCCAGCGAGGGCGACGATGGAGTGCTGACGTTCAGCACGAGGAGGCCGGACGCGCCATCGGCCACGTACAGGTAGGTTCCGTTAGACTGGGGCATCAGCACGTCGAGGGCCTCTCCGGGCGTGTCGTATGTTGCAAGGGGTTGGACCGGGGGAAAACCATGATCGTTCACTCTAACGATATAAACGCCGGCCGGACCATCGGCTACGTAACCGTAGGAGTAACTGGGGCTCCAAAGCCCGGACACGGCGTGGGCGTAGCCGGGCGTGTCGAAGCTCAGACTCGGGTATTGATAGGGACTCGATGGGTTAGCGACATCTATCGCCTGGACCCCGGAAGCGCCGTCGGCAATGTACGCGTAACCGACCCACGACTCGTACGTCGGCACATGAATACCCACGCCGTCGCCCGGCGTGTCGAGGCTGCCCACGTACGTCGGGTTGGCGGGGTCGCTGATGTTGACGATCTGGAGGCCGGAGGTGCCGTCGGCGAGATAGGCTTTGTTCCCGTACAAGGTTATGTCCGTGGCTTGGCCGGGTGTCTCGTAGCTGCCCGTTTCGCCGATGTCCCACACTGCGGAGGTCAACGTGCGGGCGCTGTACGTGTAGGAGACGCCCTGAGTGGGCGGGGCATCCGTGTACTGCGTGACATTCGGCCCGGTCGTGTAGAGGTACACGTCGTCCCTTCGGATCTCGAAGCCCGCCTCGATGTTCGAGCGGTCCACCCACGCGAGCTCCACGCGGTCCTGGTACACCTCGGACGCCTCGAACGGCGACGGCGCCAGGACGGTCGTGTACCCTGAGTCTGAGTCCGCCTCCGACTCCCCGTAGTTGTCAAAGGCGCACACTCTGTAGAGGTACTTCTCGCCGATGACGGGTGACGAATCCACGAACGACTTCGCCCGGGTCGTTTCGGTACCGATCAGGGAGTCGGCGCGATAGATGCGGTATCCCTCCTCGGCATCCGAATTGTCCCGCCACCGAATCACGACCTGGCTCTCGGAATCTCCCTTATCGGCCGTGACATCGGTGGGGGCCAGGAGTGTGCGGCGGCCGAGGTCCTGGGCGGACACGGAGTAGCCGCGCGGGCCGTTGGCGCTATCGAACGCGGCCACGGAGTAGCGATAGGTCACCCCGGGCGCGCCCTCATCGTCGGTGTACGACGTGCGGTTGGACCCGATCAGGAAACTGTCGACGACCGCCGTCGCGGTGTCCTGCCGCATCACGAGGTAACCCGCCTCCATGCGCGAGTTCTCGGCCCAGGAGAGGACAGCCTTCTCTTCGAACGCATCGTCGGTCGCCGTGAACTGTGTCGGCTTCAGCAGCTCGCGCTTGCCCGTATCGGCAGGCCCGGCTGCGGTGTCGGCGAGCGCGGTCATGGCGACCACGGTGTAATCGTAATCCACACCCGCCACGCCGCCGGTGTCGCGGTAGAGGCGGTCGGCGCTGTTCACCGACTTGATGAACACGCCGTCGCGGCGGATCTTGAAGAGCACAGCCGTGGTCGACGCGCTCTTCCACGTGATCTCGGCGTAGTCCTCGTAGGTGCCGTCGGTGGCAGCCACGTCGGTGGGAGCGAGGACGAGGCTGCGGTAGCCCTCGTCGGAGGCGTAGTCCGACACTCCGCCCTTCTTGCTCACGGCGCGCACCGAGTAGGTGTACGCCGTGCCGGCCACGGCGGTGAAATCGTTGAAGGAGGTGGCATCGACGCGCGTGGTGTCGAGCACGGTGCGGGACTCGATCATTTGGACGGTGGGCCATGGTCCCTTGCGGCCGTGACTGGCCTCGGCGGCGATGTAGGTCTCCATGCGGGAGATCTCGTAGCCGTCCTCGAACTCGGAGAGGTCCTCCCACGCCACCGCGACGCGATCGTCGTAGGTGGAGTCACTGGCGCTCACGTTTCCGGGCGGATTGAGACCGGTGCGACCGGTGTCGCACACGAACCTCGACTCGACCCCGCCGGTGCCCGTGGTGGTCACACAGTACGTGTACGTCGTGCCGAGCACAATGAGGGTGTCCTCCCACGACATCTTACCCTTGGTGTTGGCGCTGGGACCGGCAGTGTGGACGAGATCGTCATCGCGATACACGTTGAAACCGGTCTCGTTGGGCGCCTGGTCGGTCCAGGAGACGACGATGCGGTCGAGGTACTAGCCGTCGGAGGCGCTGACATCGATGGGGGGCAGGATGGGGCCCTGCCACCCGCTGTCCACATGGGCCACCGACACGTAGCCGTCGGCGTCGTACGCTGCCACCGAGTACTCGTACTTCGTGCCGACTACGGCGTTTGTGTCCTGGTACATCCGGGCGTTGGCGGGCGTGCTGTTGATCAACGTGCCGTTTCGCCGGATCCGGTAGCCCTGCTCGATCGACGAGACGTCGGTCCAGGTGATGTCGACGTACCCGTCGAAGTCACCGTCGGAGGCGGTCACCCCGAAGGGCGCAAAGATAATGCGGCTGCCGTTGTCGCACTCCGGGTCGCTCAGCTGCGACGTCATGTCCTCGACTCGCACGCAGTAGTTGTAGACCTGTCCCGGGTGCACCTGGCTGGAGAGGTCGAGGTAAAGGTCGTCGTCGCTCGAGGCCACGGAGATGAGCGCGCCGCCTCGGTAGATGCGGTAGACGATGGCGTCGAGGTCCTCGCCCCACCAGCGCACTTCCACGCGGCTCTCGTAGATGCCGTCCGTGGCCTTCACGGAGTCGGGCGCCGGGGGAAGCGCGGCGGGAGCGCGCGGAGGCGCGGCCTCGATGGCCGTGCGCGC
>JBGSIK010000526.1:0-2965 GCA_041742575.1 Candidatus Krumholzibacteriia bacterium | reverse complement strand
CCGCGCACCCGGTCGAAGGCCGGGGAAGCGATGGTAAGACCCCCGCCGAGCAGCTGCGGGTCGGCGACTGAGATCATGCCTTGGTATCGCCTGCGCGCGCGGGGTTTCCGCAAACTGGGGGGAAGCACGCTGCGCATCGCCTCGCCCCGGGAACAACCGTAGTACGAGGCCATCCAGTCGGAGATCTGCAACAAAGCGGCGGGGAGAAACGTTTCGGTCAGTCGTTCGATGGGTTTCAGGGAGGTGGCGGGGAGGGGGCAAGTGGTCGCGACGGCGACCACCACGCCGTTCAACAACCGGCCCCCAAACGGGACCACGACCCGGCGCCCGACGAACACACCGCTGGCCATGCCTTCCGGAACCTGGTAGGTGAAGGTCTTGTCCAGGGGGATGGGCAGAGCAACCTCCGCGTACCGAGGTTGCCCGGAATTCGATTGCGGTTGCTCCTCACGCACAACGCCGAGTATAGGCGCAGCTGCCAGCTCGGAGCAAGCCGGTCGGCGATTCCACCGGGGCGCTTCATGTGCTACTTCCTGCAGCCGAGGATCTCCTGGATCCTCTCGATCAGCCGGTTGGGGCTGAACGGTTTCACGATGTAATCGACCGCCCCGACTTCGTATCCCAGGCGTTTGTCGACGTCTCGCCCCTTCGCCGTGAGTAACACCACCGGTATGTTTTTCGTCTCCGGGTCGCGTTTGAGGCGCCGGCACGTTTCGTAACCGTCGAGGACGGGCATCATGATGTCGAGGACTACCAGGTCCGGCTTCTCCTGCTTGGCCTTTTCGATCGCCAGCTCGCCATTGTTCGCCGTTATGACCTCGAATCCCTCGGCACCGAGGCTGAAATCGAGAATGTGCAGGATGTAGACCTCATCGTCTACGACGAGGATTTTTCCCATGGCCATTTCAGTTCCCTCCTTGGGGACTCGCTGTTCTCCCGCTCGTTGCGACGCATTCGACCCCATCGGCACGCTCCGGCGAACGGGCGCTCCGGAAAAGGTCCCGCCGCTTTCCCACTGCTTCCACGAATACACTCACGATGCGCGGGTCGAAGAGCGTGCCCGACCGGTGCTTGAGCACCTCGATGGCCTCTTCGACCGAATACTGTTTCTGATAGGTTCTGTGCGATATCAACGCCCGGAACGAATCGACCACCCGGATGACGCGTGCGAGCACGGGGATCTCTTCACCGGCCAGTTTCGCCGGGTAGCCGGTGCCGTCGTAGTTCTCATGGTGGTAGAGGACCGCGCCGCGGACCTGGGGCCCCACTTCGACGGCTTCGAGTATTTCCGTGCCGACGATCGTGTGTTGTTCCACGGACTTGCGATCGCCGACCGGGAGCGGCCGTGCTTGCTTCAGTATGCTGCAACCGATTTTCGTGAGGCCGAGGTCGTATACGTTGAACGAGTAGAGCAGGATCGCGGTCTCCTCGCGCGTCAACCCCAGGCGTTCCGCGGTGTCCGTGAGCACGATCTTGAGCGCATCCCCACCCTGATCGGACACGCAACGCTTGGCGTCCAGAATCGACTTGAATGCATTTCGTACATCCTCGAATTCGCGCGAAGCGGTCGCGAAACTCCGCATCTTTTTGAGCGCCTGGCCCATGCGGTCAGCGAAGAACTCGAGCAGACCGCAGTCGATCTGGTCGAAGGTCTCCTTCCGGTCCGGGTTTGCGACGTTCACGACCCCGATGGTCTTGTCGTTCGATTTTATCGCCACGCACAGGCAAGACCGCGAATCGTACAACAAGTCATTGTTGACCGCGCTCACGCGCGCATCCCTGTTGATGTCTTTCACGAGAAGGGACTGTCCCTCCTGCGCGATCTTGCCCGCGATGCCCTCGCCTATCTTCACGCGTGCCGACTCCACGATCTCCTCGTCGATTCCCACCGCCGCCTCTATCCTCAGCTCCTGCGTCTCATCGTCCAGAAGCATGATCGAAGCTTTCTTGACGTCCATCAGCTCGGTCACGACATCCATCATCGACTCGAGGTACCTCTCGATCTCGTAGCGCCGCATGGCCGCATCCGAGCTGACCACATGACTCCTCACGATCGCTTGCTTCTTGGGAATCACAACGACAAACTTGCTGCCGGCCTCGGGCTTGTTCTCCACCCATATCTTGCCGTCGTGCCAATCCACGATGTTCTTGCAGATGGCCAGCCCCAGCCCCGAGCCGCTGAATTCCCTCGTGTTCGTGCCGTCGGCCTGGTGGAAACCGTCGAATATCTTGTCGATCTGGTCCTCGGGGATACCGACGCCGTTGTCTTCGACGGTGATGCGCGCCGACACCGTCTCGTCCTCCAATCGTACCCACACCTCGCCGTTCTCCCTCGTGAACTTGGAAGCGTTGTGCAGGAGGTTGACGAGAAGCTGCTTCATGAGGTCCCGCTCCGCACGGACCAATACCGGTTCCGAAGGGATTTCGCGGTACAAAGAGATGTGTTTTCGCTCGAAGTTCTTGGCCAGGTCGGCGGCGGAGACGTCGATGAGCTCGTTCAAGTTGCAGGAAGTGCGTTCGAACTTGATCGCGCCCGACTCCATCTGCGAAAAATCGAGGATATCCTCGATGAGCGCCATCAGACGGTTGCTCTCCTCGTCGATCACGTACAGGAACTCTTTGAGTATGTTCCGGTCGACGCTGTCCGCGTTCTTGATCAGCGTCTCACAGTACGCCTTTATGGACGTCAGGGGCGTGCGGAACTCGTGGGATATCGTGGCCACGAAGTTCGATTTCATCTTGTTCAAACCGGAGAGCTTTTCCGCGTAAATCTTCAGCTTCTCGTTCTTCTCCGCCACGTCGCGCGTGAAACGCGCGTTGCGTATGGCGATGACGGTCAGGGTGGCCACCATTTCGAGGTTGTCGATGGCGTCGACGACGGACGTGTTCGCGTTGATCGGGTCCTCGACCGAGAGGTAACCGATGGTCTTTTCCCCTTCGTCGACCAGCGGGACGATGAGACGTT
>JBGSIK010000525.1:0-10230 GCA_041742575.1 Candidatus Krumholzibacteriia bacterium | reverse complement strand
CGCTCGCGGGCGCCATCGCGCGCGAGGTGCGCGAGGCCCCCGAGCGTTATCACTATGGATTCATTTTTGCGGCCTGGTCGGGAGAGGAGATCGGCATCATCGGCTCCAACTATTTCGCCAACCACCCGCCTGTTCCCATGGCGGAGATCGCGGCGTATTTCAACTTCGACATGGTGGGACGGCTTCGCGACAACAAGCTCGTGCTCCAGGGCGTCGGGTCTTCGGCGTCGTGGAAGTCCCTCATCGAGAAGAAGAACGTCGTGGCCGCGTTCGATCTCACACTGCAGGACGATCCCTATCTCCCCACCGACGTGACCGCCTTCTACCCCAACAACGTGCCCGTGGTGAGCTTCTTCACCGGGAGCCACGAGGAGTACAATCGCCCCGTCGATGATGCCGAGACCCTCAGCTACGAGGGGATGGAGCGGATCGCCAATTTCGCGCGCATGATGCTCGTCGATCTCGCGCTCCGGACCGAAGCGCCCGACTACGTCAAAGTCCCCCGCCAGAGGGAGGAGACCGGCATGCGCGCCTCCCTTCGGGCCTACCTCGGTACCATCCCCGACTACGCCGCCGATGATGTCGAGGGCGTGAAGCTCTCCGGCGTGCGCGCGGACGGTCCCGCCGACAAGGCCGGGCTCCAGGGCGGCGACATCATCGTGAAGTTCGCCGGGCAGGCCATCAAGAATATCTACGATTACACGTACGCGCTGGGCGCGGTGAAGATCGGCGAGCCGGTGGAGGTGGTGGTGCTTCGCGACGGCAAGGAAGTCACCCTTACCGTGACCCCGGAAGCGCGGCAGCAGTGACGGTTTGGTTCGAGCGGGCGTTGACTATTTGGCGCGCGACCCGCTGCCTGCAAAGGCCCGCAAGAGTTCCGTGATCCGGGCCAGATGATGATCGTCGTGCTCAGCGATGAACACCATCATGTCGAGAATCCGCATCGGCTGGTTCAAACGCGGATGAAGCGCCGTGCGCTCGATCGCCCGGTCATCCAAGCGCTCGAGTTCTTCCACCAAACGTGACCGCACCTTTCGGAACCCCGCCACGATTTCGACCAGGTTTTTCGCGTTGTAGTCGGCCGCCTCCGTGCTCTTGTTGCTCATGTCCGCGGGTCGCAGGATCTCACACCCCTCCCCGAAGTCCTCCAAGCGCCCGAGCCAGAGAGGTTCCAGCTCCACTAGGTGGCCGACGGTCTCCTGTATCGACCACTTGCCCTCGAGCTTCTTCCGCGCCACCGCGGCCGTCACGCCGCGAACGCGCTCCTCGACCCGCGCCGGCGTTCCCCGCAAACGCTCGAGGACATTGGGAAACATGGAAGGCGGCATGTCGAAGATGAAACGCCGCTCGGTCCAAGGAGTCTTTTGAGGCATGATTCGCTCCTTCAAGAAAACGTGTCTCTTGCCCGGAGGTCGAACAGACCCGCTTGGGCCCACGAACTATGGCAATTCCTCAAACCACATCTTGAGTTCCTCGCTGGGCTCGAAACCCACGCGATTGCGGACAGGGATGGTCTCTCCCGAGGTCATCCTGGTTGCACAACCCAGCTCTTCGAGGAGTTCCCTGATGAGCGTCACCTTTCTCGCCGAATTGGAGAATTCGAATGTGTTTTGGTGGCCATAACGAACGTACGCTCCCGCCAGATATGCGAACACGACGTCTCGGCCCAAGCCAGCAAACGCTTCCTTCGTCAGACAGGCGGCTCCGGCCAACTTGTCTTCGGCCACAGAACCGTCGTCCGGCGTGTTGAGACTGTAGTCGTAGAATGAACCGATGAAATCGCTAAGTTCCCTGGAGTAATAAGACGTGACACACCCATTGGTTTCCGTCCGTATGTCCGTATGCAGCCCTTGTTCCTTGGTGAGACGGACAAGATATTTATTGAACACCTCCGAGACGTGCTCTTGGCCACAACCGAACTTCTCCACGAAATCGCCATCTTCGACGAAGCTTCGGCAAATATACTCGTCCAGCGCACCGAGAATGAAGAATACCGTCACGCCCTTCTTGCCGGTCAAGTCCGCGTTCCATTCTTTACCGCGCGTCATTGGATGGTCGATTGCTCTGGGAGGAGGATCGGGAAGGAGTGCCGTGACTGCGTCTGTATGTTCCACGCCCATGACGTACGAGGCGTCTGGCACGACGTGGTACGGGAGAAAGTTCGTGGGATCCGCGATCAAAAACCAGATTCGCTTCTCCCCGTTTTCGATATTGACGGATTCCGATCCCAACGTCTCCGGCTGCCCCGGCAGGGGCGGACTGGGAAAGCAAATGTCCATGCGCGTCGTTGAATAACGTCCCTTGAGCACCTTCTCAATCTCGAGCTCGCCCACGTCGTAGTGTCGCGTGTAACCTCGTGAGCCGCCCAACGGACCGCCTTGTTGCGTGACAGCAATCACCCGAGACTCTCTGTTCCGAAGCGTCGCAACGACAACAAACTCCGCCCGTCCGGCGAGCCACGCATCAGTTATAGCCTCCTCCGTCCGGAACGCTCCGCTATTGTCTACGTAAGCCCATCTGGATCCCCCAAACGGTCTTGCCAATCGTATCAACCCCAGGAGCTGCGATACGTCCCGGCGATTACGCATCCTCTCCGCTTCCGCAGGCCGGAGCGTGCTGGGAGTCAAGCCGCGCGCGACATAGCCCACCCATCGCGCGAACCAGACTCTGATCCAGCCGTGCAGAAAGCCGTCGAAATAGTAAGGAAACTCGTACCATGTTTGATCGTGGAGGGCGTGCTGAAGGGGGTCGGGATTCGGGCTTCGTGCCAACACCATAAAACTCGAATCCGTCATGGCGTAACAGACGTATGGCACTGCGAACTCGATTTGATCATCGCGAATTCCGGCCGCATCTTCAGGCTTGCGGATGTTTTGCTTGAATCTCTCGGATTTCACGTGTTCGCGCGCAGCCTCATACGCCTCGCTCGGGACCTCCCAAGCTTTCAGAGCGAAATGCCGCTGCAATGTCGCGATACCACGACTCCCTGGGCTTTCATCGATGTCCCAGTAGCGATCCACAATCCACTCCCGAGCTCGCCAGGAAAGAAACACCAAAAGTGACTGAGCAACGTCAACGGTGTCGTTCTTGCAGCCAAACGTAAAAAGACACACCGCCGCGTCTTTACCGCTGTTGTAGCCGATCTGAGAGAAGACGACATTACAGCGTTCCAAGGTGCGATCCAGTGTGTCGCTCAGCGATATGCGCTCATTGGCCAAGTCGTCTAGATAAACAACGTCTGTGCGCGACTCCAAGTGGTCTATCGCCTCGCGATAGTGAGACGGCAGGTCAGATATTCGGACAGGGCCGAATCGCTCTATTTCTGTCGTTCGGAGCAGCAACATCGGGCCGGACAGCGCTATCCGTTCGAACCCTCCCTTTTGAGCAGCCGACAGCACCGCCCGGTACACCCCCAGGTCCGTTTCTTTCGGGGGCGCGGGCCTCGCCGATCCTGCGCCCGCAAGGGATATCACAGCAGCCAGGCTGATTACTGACATGAGCATCGATGCGCGAGCAACATTCCGCATCACTGCAAGAGCCCCCACAACACGTGCCAGATCAAATAGAAAAACACGCGCAGCAGTATTGGCGCCAGGAAACCGAGCTTTCGGAAGAAGTGGGCTTCCAGGAGATTCAGCGCGTAATCCTGGCTGAAGACCGCCACCATCATTCCAATACCGTGCTTGGCGAGGCCGAGGTCCCCCATCGGCTCGACGAGCGAGAGAAGAGCCGCCAGGACCCAGAAGACCTTGCCCTGCGCCCGCCCGAGTAAGAGCACCGTCGAGATCAACCACAGCAGCAGCGGAATCGGGAAGATGCGGTACAGGATGTTGACGATGATCGCGCCGCCAGGATAGGTGAACAAGGAGGCCGGGAAGTCGATGTGAATCGTATCGATGTTCATCTCCGCCGCGACGATCCCGGTCCAGCCGGTGAGGTGATCGGTCAGAATCGCGAGCGCACCGAGCAGGACTCCAAACACCAGCGGCCATAAAACCACCTTCCAACGGTTCCCCGCCCTCAGCGGATCCGGAAAGCCCGTGCGCCCGGCGATCAACACGCCCGCCAGGCCCAGCACGATCCACAGCGCGAGATAGGGCCACCGGAAGACGGCCGCCTGCGAGGCGGATTTGAACAGCTCGGGCTGAAAAGTGATCACCAGCTTGACCAGGACGAGGCAGGCGGCGAGAACCGCGAAGACGCGGATGGGTCCGGATGCGGATTTGATTTCGAGCTTCATGACTCGCTCCGAGATCAAGCCCTGGTGTAGATGAAAAAGTCGGCAAACGATCCCTGCTTATAATCGCCCCGGTACGGGTGTTTGTTTGGAATGTGTTCTATGAGTTTCCACTGCGGTAGGTTCTGTTGTATCCATACACTGAATTTCCGGTGTCTGACGTGGAAGCCTTCGAGCCCCCGTGTGTCCTCGCAATCGCTCGCATAGATGATGACGTACCGGTTGGCCGATTCGAACAGCGTTTTCATGTGGCTTTCGAATACGTCATCCTCAACGAGATGAAAGATCACATCCAAGGAGAGCGCCAGGTCCGCCTTCTCCCCCGCATACTCAGCCATCAAACCGAATCGCTTGCTGGTATCGGCGGCGAACAGCTTCCGGCACCTCCCCACCGCGACCTCGCTGACGTCGAGTCCAAAGTAGGTGGGATACTTGGCGAGCGCAAGTTGGTTGCCGTCGCCGCATCCGAACTCGATCACCGATCGCACATCGTGCTTGGCCACGAACTCGTTCAGCAGCGCTGCTTTGAATTCGGACAGCTTCCCGTACGAGCCCGGGCCGGAATCACCTCCGGACGCGTAGCGTTGCTCCCAGTAGGCGTTCGATCCCGGGAAACGTTTTGCCCCCGTTCTCTTGGTGATCAGATGCCAATAGAGTCGTTTGGCTACGTATCCGAAGATCGGTATTCGTTTGATTGAATCCTTCATGATGCGTCTCGGCTTCTGCAAAAACCCGACGTATGCGGCAGTCGGATTTTTTCGATGACAGAGTCAAACGTTCGCCACACCTAGTACAGATATGCCGGGATCAAAGCCATGAGCGCGGAAAACAAGATCAACATCACACTCCCCTTCGCGTGCGCTGTCAGGTGCATACTGTAGTCCTTGTAGCCCGGCATCCCTTCCGTTCCCGGGATCACCACGAACCTGGGTGTCCACGTGCTGAACATCAGAATATCCAGCACGATCAAATCGAATAAGAAAGGAATCAAATATACACCCACGATGGTGGTGAATGCCATCCAGTACGTGATCACGCCGTGGTTTTGTTGTTTTACGAGCCACGTGGAATAGAGCGGGGCCGCGATGATCGCGAGGAGAAACGGCAGTCCGACGAGAATGCCCTGGCGCAGTTCTTTTTTGGTTCTGGGGGGTACGGCCGCTCTGACGTCCTTCGGATAATCCGACAAGGCCATGCGCGGATTGATGTGCAGGGCCAACACCACAATGGGCGCTACAATCCCCGTGAGTATCGTGCCGTCGATCAAAACGCGCCGAATTATGAGTTGCGTAACCGCTCCCATGGTCGTTTGGTTCGTGTCGTTACGTCCGATCGGGACCGCGCGCTCTCCGGATCAGAGCAGGGGCCTGATGCGCGCGACAACGTCATCCGCGCGAAACGGAATCTGCTTGCTGGCGCCCGCGACCGCGCACCACCCGTCGCGGAATCGCACGAACATCCCGCCGGCATCTCCGAGTCCTTGTATGACGCCGAGGGTCGGCGAATCGACCAGGTCATAGAGGCTCGCCCCCGGCGGGCCGAGCGCGCCGACCAGATTCGTATTCGTGAGATCCATGGGTAGCTCGAGGCGCTGGAGATCGTCCGGTTGCGCGTCCCACGGCCCGGTCGCAATCGCCCCCAGCATGCGCGTAGCGAGTCCGGGCGCGAGCGATGACGGCTTGACGATCAACACCAGGCCGCTTGCCGACGGGCGCTTCACCGTGAACAGGATCTCTTCCTCGACGTGCGGGTCCTCGTGAGCGTATTGACGACGCTTCTTGATGTAGTAGTACACCGGTGACGAACCAGGCAGACACTGGGGATCGCGCACCTCGTAACGATACTCCCGGTTGTTCTCGATTCCGGCGACCGTCTCCTCCAGCCAGGCCTTACGATCCGGACAGGGCGAGAACCCCAGCCGCACCAGCGATTGCTCTCGCGCCTGGCGTTGTCGGCTGTGTGTCCTTACGCCCCAGAAGACCAAAAGGCCGACCGCGATTAGGCCGGCGAGAACGAAGGGTAGGTAGCTGGGCATCGATATCCTCGCGGTGGTTTATTCCTTTATGAATCTCATTCCCGGCGCACCTTCAGGACGCTCGACAAAGCCGCGTTTGCGGTAGAAGGGCGCTCTGCCCTCGGCGGAGAAGAGCTGGATGACAAGGAAGTCCACTGGTGTTCCCGTGCGCTCACCATAGTCAACGGTATCTTTACAGCACGCCCGGATTCCGTCGCCAAACCGCGATCGTCAACGCTGTGGCGAACGTGACCCATGCCAAGTAGGGCAGTAGAAGCACGCCTGCCAATTTCCGCACACGCCAGAAGCCGATGACCGTGAAGAGCAAGACCAGCCAAAGGGCAATGATTTCCGCCAAAGCCCATCCTCCCGACCGCCAGCGGAAGAACACCCAAGTCCAGAGCGCATTGAGAACCAGTTGGACAACAAAGAGCGCCAGAGGAACTTTCGCCGCACTCAACCCTTGTCTGCACCATACCAGCCACGCAGCGATTGCCATGAGAAGGTAGAGTGCGGTCCAAACCGGCCCGAAGACTCTTGGCGAAGGAGCCCACACCGGCTTGTCGAGCGCGCCGTAGAAGTCGGGCGCGTTGGCCGAAGCGACGGCCCCGAGCACGGCAGCCAGAGCAGTCACGGCCAATGACAGCAACAGACCGGCCCACTGGCCGCCCCGAGCAGCGAGAAGCGGTTGATTCGGATCAGTCATGCGCGCGTCCTCCTCGAGATGGCGCAGCCACCGCGCCCGACGGCCGGCCCGCTCCCGGAAAAGCTAATGAAACGTGTGCCCGAAAGGTGTCAACGACAATGCCGCCAGCTTCAGGTGTTGCTTCGCAAACGGAATCCCGATGATCGTGATCGCGCACAGGATGCCGAATATCAGGTGCGTGGCTGCGATCGCGATGCCGCCGAAGATGATCCAGAGGATATTCATGATCGTCGAGAGGCAGCCGCCCGGGGGTGTCGTTTGCGTGACTTCCTTCCCAAACGGCAAGAGCGCCAAAAACGACAGCTTCATGCATTGCACACCGAACGGGATTCCAATGATGGTGAGGCAGAGAATCAGGCCGGCAAAGAGGTACTCGAGGAACAGGAAGATTCCCCCGCCAAGCAGAACCCAGAGGATATTGCCGATAAAGCTCATGGTCTCAGTCCTTTTTGATACGCGCCGTGGTAAGTGTCAACTGCAGTCAGGCTGCTGTTGATCGTCGTAACATTTTCCATGGCTGTTGATCAATGGCATTCCCCACAAACTGCTCCCCGCCATGCCTCGAATCCCTCCCGCGCAATGATCGGCACCATGATGAGGGCGGCCACGGGATCCGCCCACCACCAACCAAAGAGAGCATTCAAGGCCAGACCCCCGAGCAATACGGCCGAAAGGTAGGCGCACAAGTCGGTCTGGCGCGAGTCCGCCACCAGCGCATGACTCCCCAGGTCAGCCGCCACCCGGCGCTTCGCCCGCGCCAGGATCGGCATGACGATCAGGGAAACGGCGGCGAGGATAATTCCCGTGAGGCTTGCCTCCGGCGGCTCGCGTGTGACGAGTGACTTCACCGCCTCGAAGCATACGTACGCTGCCAAAAGAAAAAAGCTCAGGCCGACCAACTTGAGCGCGCGTTGCTCGCGACTCTCGTCGTGCGCAGGTGAGGCGAGCCGCCAGAGCAGAACCGCCCCTGACGTGCACTCGATGAGCGAGTCCACGCCGAAGCCGACCAGCGCAATGCTTCCCGCCAACCATCCGGCGCCAATGCCGACAATGGCCTCCAGGATGTTCCAGCCCAGGGTGAAGTATTCGAGTCTCCGTCCCCGCCGGACATGGCGCTCGCGGTCGGTGTCTGCGCCGGGGGAGCGGTCAGCAGTGTCGTTCATGATGAAAACGGCCCCTCGTCATCAATCCGCGAATTCCAGCAGCGGCGCCAACCGAAGTGAATCGATCCTGTAATCCGCAATCGCTTTCAACGCTTCATTGGAGCTGCACATGGATACGCCGATACCCGCAACGCGCACCATGCATATGTCGTTCTCACTGTCGCCCACGGCCACGACGCTTCCCACGTCGATGCCGTGTGTCGTCGCCGCGTGAAGCAGGGCGTTGCTCTTGCACACATTGTGTTGACATCTGCTCGCCTCGGACCGGAAGAAATACGACGGCACCTTGACTTCGCCCGTGGCCACGCTTTGCGAGAACTCCAGTTCATTCGCCATTACGAAGTCAGCGCCCATCTTGTTCTTTACGTGGTTGGCAATACAAGCGTAGCTGTCCGTAATCACGCCGACGACGTAGCCTCGCTGCTTCAATGTGTCCGCGACCTCCGCCGCATCTTCGACCAGAGGGATCGAGTCCGCGACGCTGAGAAGCTCCGCTATGTTCTTTCCCTTGAGCAGGCGGGCGATGTATTTCGTTATCAGGTAGGAGTCCTGGTTCGTCGTGACGATGTTTATCAGATCCTGGTGAAAGCCGAACGCTTTCGCCGCCGCCTCGATGAACCGTCCTTGCAGCAGCGTGTTGTCCATGTCGAACACCGCCATCTTGCGGAGCTGTCGGACAGTGTCGCGGATGGCATCGTCCATATAGTCGCGGATGACGGAGATCGTCTCCAGGTCATCGAGGCTCGCTCGCGACAACTTGTTGGCGCGCGAGAGAATCGCGCGCGAGACTTCTTTTGACATTCGCGTCAATTCATGCCAGGGCTTCGAGTCGTGCTCGATCCGACCGATGTCCACCTCGATTATCCTCGCGCCCAGGAGATGCATGTCGATCAGGAGACCGATGTCCACGCCGTAGTCGTCTTCGTATGTCACTCGTTGCAGGTACTCACGCCGTCCCGCGACCATACCGCCCAACGGCTGTCTGAATTGGGAAAGGGAAGGAAACAGGAGGCTCAAGAGCGGTTTCGCCACCAGCTCCGTCACCCTCCCGGCCTCTCGGGAGAACCGCGCTTTCACGAAGTCGGCCTGGTCATTGATCAGAGGACCGGCGAGAATATCTATCACGTCGGTGTTGAGCCTGCCCAGATCCGCATCCAGATAGACCACTATGTCCTGAGAGGAAACCAGCAGGCCATCGCGCATGGACGCGCCTTTTCCCAGTCTCGTGCTCGTGATTGCGCTCGCTCCCGCGAGCCTCGCTTCTTGTACCGTGTTGTCGAAAGACTTGTCGTCGACGACGATCACTTCCGAGACGTGAGGATTCGACTTCGCGATCTTGACTACTGATCCGATCGTTCGTTCCTCGTTCATGGCGGGGATGATAACGCTGATCATGACGTACCGTTCCTCAAGGCTTGATTTGTGCTCTAGTCATTCTCACCTTCCATATACACCCACTATACACTATCGTGCTCCGTTTGGTCAGGTGGCGAAGGCCGATTTCTTATCGGCCCATCGCGCGCTCGTATCATCTGAGCCTCGGGGCAATAGTGCCGTTCAAGGCGCCTATTCTCGCCGGTGTGTGGTCGGCTCTGAGTGCTTCCCGCCTTCGGCGTGCGCCGCGTGCTTCCCATGGCACAGTTGTCCAAACACTTGCCTTGCCGTGTATCGATTATGTCGAGCGCACAACAATCGGAGATTGCTGGCCTTACTTGGCCCTCCCCGCGCAAAGGGAATCGGAAAATGATCGATCTCTAAATCAAAAGTAGAATTACACCGCTTGCCGTTGGGCCCGACATAGGCGCACCGGCCCTCGTCCCGGGTCCATACGCGCTCTTTTTCTCTGGCGGGGATATGCCGTGATCGGATGGCTTTCGCGGGCGTTTTTACCGGGCGCTTCTCGTTGGCTTTTCTTTGCTTGCGCCGTTCTTTCTTGCGCTCGGGATCGAGATGCTCGAGGAACACGTCCGAAAGCTCGCCGAACAAAATATCGTAGTCCACGCCCCGGGGATACTTGCGGGACAACAACGACTTGCACCGATCGAGCTTGGCCTTGACCCCCTTAGAGACCACACCCTCGATCTTCCATTTTTGCTCGAACTCTAGGCTC
>JBGSIK010000524.1:0-7241 GCA_041742575.1 Candidatus Krumholzibacteriia bacterium | reverse complement strand
GGTCGGCGGGTACGGCGGTCACGGGCGACATCATGGGCGCGGGCTGGGCGTGGGCCCTGGGCGCGCCGTTCGACCTGGAAATCAACAATCCGCCGAGCCAGCCGGTTCTCAACAGCCCGTCGGACAATGCCACCGGAGTGGCGCTCTCGCCGACGCTCGATGTTGCCGTGTCGGACCCCGAGTTGGACTCGCTCACGGTCACGTTCTACGGAAGACCCGTGAGCACGGCCTCCCACCCGCCGTTCTCGCTCGTCATCATACCGGATACGCAGTACTACTCCTCATCCTTGAACGGCGGAACACCCGAGATGTTTCGCACGCAAACGCGCTGGATCGTCGAGAAGAAGGATTCGCTCGCCGTCGTCTGGGTCGATCACTTGGGCGACATCGTCGAGAACGGCGATACCTACCCCGCCCAGTGGGACAGCGCCTGGACGGCCATGAGTCTCCTCGAGGACTCGTTGACGACGGGGTTGGCGGACGGGATTCCGTACACGCCGACGCTGGGAAACCACGATTTGCCCGGAGTCGGGTACAACCAGTTCTTCGGTGTGGCGCACTTCACCGGCCGCTCGTACTACGGCGGCAACTACGGATCGACGAACGACAACCACTTCTCCCTATTCAGCGCAAGCGGGCTCGACTTCATCGTGGTGACGCTTGGTTACGACACCACGCCCGATGCCCCGATCCTGGCGTGGGCGGATAGCCTCCTCGCCGCGCATCCGAACCGCTGGGCGATCGTTTCCGGGCACAATCTACTCGGGACCGGTAACCCGGGGTCCTTCAGCACGCAGGGCCAGGCCACATACGACGCCCTCAAGGGCAATCCGAACCTCTTCCTCATGGTGTGCGGTCACGCGTCCGGCGAGGGTCGCCGGTCGGATATCTACAACGGAAGGACCGTCCACACCGTCGAGGCGGACTATCAATCGCGGACAAACGGAGGTGACGGATGGCTCAGGGTGATGAAAATCTACCCCGACGAAAACGTCATCCGCGTGAAGACGTACTCTCCGTGGCTCGACCAGTTCGAGGCTGATTCAGATTCCAGCAGCCAATTCACGCTGCCAATCGACATCCAGCAGCTGGGCGATTGGCAGGTCATCGGCACCGCGAACGGCGTGCCGTCGGGATCGAACGCCACCATGGTGTGGCCGGGTTTGAGCCCGCTCACCGAGTACGAATGGTACGTGACCGTGAGTGACAGCAACTCGACCATCTCCGGCCCGGTGTGGAGCTTCACCACGGCAAGTCTGCCGCCGACCGCGATCGTGGTTTATCCGAATGGCGGTGAGACGCTCGGCACGGGTGAAACCGACACGCTCCGTTGGACGGCGACGGACGACGTCGGCGTTACGTCGGTTGATCTCCTCCTCTCGAGAACAGGTGCCGATGGCTCGTATGAGACGATCGCGTCGGGTATCGCCAACACCGGGAGCTACGACTGGCCCGTGTCGGGGACTCCGACCGAAAATGCGTTCTTCAAGGTGGTCGCGCACGACGGCGAGGGTCAAACCGGATCGGACGTCAGCGATTCCGCGTTCGAGATCTTCAATCCCGCTGTGGCGGTGTTCGCCTGCATATTCAACGCCTCCGCACTCGACGTCGGAGTGGAGCTCTCGTGGGAGTGGAACATCCGTTCCGATGACGGAGTGACCGGCTTCAGGATTTACAGAACCGCCGATGGAACCGACGCGTCCGAGCTCGTCAACTCGGACGGGTTAATCTCCAGGGAGGAGAATAGCTACGTCGACCGTACGGCCAAGGGCGGCACATCGTACCGATACGAGCTCGCCGCCGTTCTGGATGACGGCTCGGAGCAGAGGTCCCAGTCCGTGACGGTCAAGACGAAGGCGCTCGAGCTGAGCCTCGGCCAGAACCATCCCAATCCGTTCAACCCGACGACGACCATCTCGCTCGTTCTTCCGGAACGGGCGATGGTGACGTTGTCGATCTTCGACGTCAAGGGACGTCACGTCCGGACTCTGGCGAACGAAGTGCTCGATCAAGGGATCAAGGACTATGTCTGGAACGGCAAGGACACGACCGGCAGTCCGGTCGGATCGGGAGTCTATTTCTACCAGCTCAAAGCGGGAGAGAGGACTCTCACCAAGAAGATGATTCTTCTCAAGTGACATCGAAGCGGTGGAGTCATCCTCCGCTTCGTCGAGTTGAGAGGAGAAGCGGCAGTGCGCCGGCACTCAGTGCCGGGGCACTGCCTTTAATACCGCGCAGACAAAGCGACGACGCTTCCCCACCGGTGACGCCGCGCAACAGAAGGCCTGGCTCCCCAGCGGGTCATAGTGGGCGAGGGTTGGGGGCTCCTCCGCTGGCGCGACAGGATCACGGATTCCCCGGCGGCGGGCGCTGCTCTCTATTCCAGCAACTTGTTGAGCGTTTCCCGAGCGCCTGTGACGGCCATCCACCGTTTCTCCGAAAGCACGAGTACGATCCCCACCACCGGAACCAGGAGGTAGACAGCCCCGATGGCGATACCGATGATCGCTTTCGTCTGCGGCTCCCACGGCATGAACAGCAGCAGCGCCAAAGGGATCAATACAAAACCGGCGCCGATCAGCGTGATGATGAAAATCAGCAGACACAACAAAATGAGGATGCGGCGAGCTTTCTTGATTCCTTCGAGATAAACGATCGCCGCTTGGGCTTTCACCATCCGGGCCAGCCGATCGAGATACGTTTTCTTCAACGAGTCGATGATTGTATAAACAAACCAACTCACGATTGCCTAGTCCCTTCGTGATCTGCCCAGCAAAAGCCCAAGCAGCAGCCCCGTCAGCGCGGCGCCGCCTATAAAACCCCATGGATTGCGGCGAACGCGCTGATCGATATCTCCAGCTACATCGACGATCTCTTGCTTACCGGCCTCGAACTTTTCCGATGCTCGGCTCTTGGCCTCATTGCTCAGAGCGCTCACCAGCGACGTGAAATCCGTGTACTTGTTCCGCACGGCCGCTTCAAGCTCTGCCTTCCTGTCGTGGGCAACCTCATTGAGCAGCTCGAGCGCTTCATTGATCCGCTTGTCGTCGAATCGATCCATCCTCGACCTCCATCCGTATGTTACAGTCTCTTCTCTTGTCGACATTACGCCGGCGTTCTTCTTAGTGTATATCAACTCTCACGCGGCAGTAAAGTCTCACGCTGAGTCTTCGTGGGTCAGCGAAACAAGTGGAGGCGGCGGCGGTAATCGAGCCCGCCGGCCGCCCCAAAAACAGAGGCCGGTTGACCAGCACCTATTTCAGACGTAGACTGTCAGGGAGATACCATCACTGAGGAACTGAGGAGATTGCGATGGTTGCCGGCAAGCGCAAGCGGTTCACGCGGATAGCCCTGGTGGTGGTCGTCGTCCTGATCGCGGGCGGCATCGTCGGGCTCCGCGTCGCTGTCAGCGTTCTGAAGGGCAAGGTGGTGGAGGCCCTGGGGCCGAACAGCGAAATCAGGGACATTAGGTTGGGCTGGTCCAGCGTGAACGTAGAGGGGTTGCGGATCAAGGGGCCGAGCGGGTGGCCTGCGGCCGATGCGTTGCAGGCGGAGCGTGTGACTGTGGTCCCCAGCCTTCGCAGCCTTTTTTCCCGACAGTACCGGGTCCGCTCCATCACGATCGTCAGGCCCTATCTTTCGGCACTCCGGACCAAGGAGGGGAAGCTGCTGGTACTCCCTGGCTTGCTGACGGGGGCAGTCAGCGACGGCCAATCGGAAACCCTCTCGAGCCTCGCCGCCGCCTCCCCGTTGGTGACCATTGGCCGTATCACTCTCGGGGACGGCGTCGCGGAACTGTTCGATGCCACAGTGGCCGAGCCTCCGTTGAAAATCCGGTTGGAGCAGATCAAGGCCACCTTGTGGGACATGGCGGTACCGGCGCTGAAGGGCAAGAGCCGCTTCGAAATCACGGGCGTCGCGAAGGGTGTCCATCAGGACGGACAGCTCAAAATGGCGGGATGGGCCGAAGTCGGCACCAGAGACTCATCGGTGAAGACGGAGCTCCGGTCCGTGGACCTCGTGGTGCTCCAGCCCTATCTCATAAAGGCGGATGAGAGAGGCATTCAGAAGGGAACTTTCGACCTCGACCTGCAATCGGACGTGAGCAATAACCGGCTGATGGCGCCCGGGACGGCCACCATCTCGGACCTGGAGTTCGTCCCGGCCGAGGGCGAGTTCGACACCTTCATGGGCCTTCCCCGTCAGGCCGTGTTGGCCTTCCTGCTGCGCAATGAAAATAAAATCACTGTGGATTTTGTCCTCGAAGGGGACATCAACGATCCCCAATTCTCCCTCAACCAGACCTTCGCCCAGCGAGTGGCATTCGCAATGGCGAAGGTCCTCGGGGTCGACCTGGGCGGGATGGTGAAAGACGTGGGAACCCTGGGGCAGAAAGGCGGGGAGGCGGTGGGCCAGGCAGCGAAGGACACGGGCGGCTGGCTGAAACGGCTTTTCGGGGGAAAGAAGAAGCCTTAGCACGCGGCGGTGCTGTCGTCGTGCGCGTACGCGGCGACAGGGTGCTGCTGGGGGGGGCGGGCGGTGGCGCTGACCCGCTTTCATACTATTGTCCTTATCGCAGGATCACCATTTTTTTCGTTTCGGCCACGTCACCGCAGGTCATGCGGTAGAAGTACACGCCGCTGCGGAGCCTCGATCCATCGCGACCGCGACCGTTCCAGGCGGCCACGTGCCCTCCGGCGTTCTGGCGGCCGTCGACGAGCGTAGCGAACTTCGATCCCGTGACACCGTATACGATGAGCGTTACGTCAGCCGCCGCCACCAGGTGGTACGGGATGGAGGTGTCCTCGGAAAACGGATTCGGATAGTTGACACCGAGTTCGAACCGCGGCGTCCCCGTCGGCCCCACCGACACCGCGAGGGCAACGGAGTTTTCCCACATCTCGACGCTCTTGGGGCCGTCGTAGTTTTTGCCAACGATGTCGGGCTTGTTGTCGCCCGTAACGTCGCCGACGCGGAGGTTGTGCGTGCCGGTTACAGCGAGAGCGAGCCGCGTCCAGGCCGCGCCGGCGCCGTCGTTGCGGTAGACAAAAACGCGTTTCTGCGAACTGGTGTGCATCTCGCCGGTCACCACGTCGAAATCGCCGTCGCGGTCGAAATCAACCGCTTCGAGGCTGTGCGCGCCGATGAGCGTTCCCGTCTCGACGGCGTGCTCCGTCCAGACGGGATTCTCGAACCACGACACCCTTCCGCTCGATTCGGAATGACTCAGAACGATGTCGCGGTCGCCGTCGCCGTCAATGTCAGCCACGATGTCCCGGCAGTCGTCCCCCCAGTTCGAGGTGATCGTGCGCTTCGTCCAGCTGGTGCCGGCGCCGTTGCTGTTGTCATACCACCAGCGGCTCGCGGCAACATCGGTGTCGCCGTCGCCGTCGAGGTCTCCCACGTCCAGGCCCTCGCCCGACGAGGAAGCAATCGACCGCCGCGTCCAGAGGCCGCGCGGGTCGGCCGGTGCCTGGAACCACAACACCTCGGTGTCCTTGCGGAATACGATGACGTCGAGGCGTCCGTCGCCGTTGATGTCGCCGACGGCCACGTCGTGGGAGAAGTTGTCGCCGATTTTGTGCAGGGACCACCCGGATGTGACGAAGGGGTTGCCGAGGTTCTCCCACCATTCGATCTGGCCCCTTGAAATACAGCTAATGACCACGTCGGTGTCTCCGTCACCGTCGACGTCGGCCGTCTCACCGTCCGTGGTAAACGACCCTGCGCCGATGACGTAGCGCGTCCAGTCAGGTGAGTGGTACCAGACGACGCCGATCGAGTTCTCGCTGCCGATGACCACGTCGGCGACGCCGTCGCCGTCGATGTCGCCGAGGGCGCACACGTCCAGGCAGCACCCCGAACCGGACGGGGGACTGGGGTCGACGACCTCGTAGACGAACTCAAGGTCGGGATCGGCCGCGTGGGCGGCCGCAAGCGCCGTGAAAACGGTCGAGATGATGAGAATGGAGATGACGGCGCGCGCGTGTGGCGCATGTCGCCGTTTCCGCCCGGGATGCCATAGTCGCGTCATGATAAACCCCTTCCGTTGCGGAGATAGTCCGCTCGTTGCCTGCCTGTATCTGATGGGACGAAAACGCCTCTAAAACGTACCTTGGCGGTTTACTTGAGGCTAGACCCGTCGGCCCTGGATGATACGAACCAATACGATCACGATCGCTATGACCAGGAGAACGTGAACGAATCCGCCCATGGTGTGCGCGGTGATCAATCCAAGCAGCCAGAGAATCAGCATGATGACAGCGATGGTCCACAGCATGTTGCCCCACCTCCTTCCATAGTCCAGCGACTCAGCCCCGCAGGATCAAAGCAATTCGTTGAGACTCGATCAATGAACCGTTTTCCACAAAGATCACGTTTCCGCCGAGTGCCAGCACCTTCTCGGCGACGACATCCACGACGTTGTCGCAGTCGTCCGTCAAAAACGAGCTCTCCCGGGGCTTCACCCAGTAATCGTCTTCGACCAGCAAAGTCGCGCCTACTTCGGAGTTTACCGATTGGACAACGGCGTCAATTCCAACGGCGACGTTACCTGCGCGTGCAGCCGCTTCCAACTGCCGCGCTACTTTGCTGCCGGCGCGGGCCATAGCTTCTCTTACGATGGGCCATACAATGCTCCCCAAATCCCCCACCGACGTATTCGAATGATCACCTTCGGCCTTGCCCACAATCACGCCTGGAAATGCCGTCACCGATGCGAACGCCGACTGGTTTCTCTCGGTTCCAACCACAACCATCCCCAGGGGATCTTGCTCATAGTAATGTGCGAAGTGCCGGTCTACCGATTGTAGCAGCGCTCGCAGTTGAACGTCGTTCAGTGCTGGCTGCATCGGACTCACCGACGATTCCAGCGGGAACCACGTGTTCTCGATATCAATCAAGCTATCGCGAAAGGCTTCGTATAGCCTGTTCGTGTGCTCGCTCAGCGACAGAACATAATAGTGGGTGCTGAGTCTCACGGCATGCCGTTGTGTCACGTAACTGGTGAGAGATCTCACTGTAAAGTACCCTTCCCTACGCCACTAGAATCACGATGATGATGATCAGAAGCAACACGACAAGGCTGATGGTTATCGTTGTGTCTGCCTGCTCCATGTCTTGCACGATGTAGGTGGAGAAGGCATTGAGCTGGTCGTCGGGGACGCGGTCAAATCCGTTGATGCCGGCGAGCTCGTCGCTCTTCTCTTGAAGCGTGGCCTTGATGCGATCCAGGTTAATGT